>CAJXND010000086.1 GCA_913056385.1 uncultured Ectothiorhodospiraceae bacterium | reverse complement strand
GATGAGACGGGCCAGGACGTCTGCGTCATTGTCGAGCTCAAGCAATGGAGCGCGGTCACGGCTACGCCCATGGACGCTATCGTTCGCACCTGGCTGGGCGGGAGTGAGCGCGAGACCACCCATCCGTCCTATCAGGCCTGGAGCTACGCCTCGCTGCTGCAGGACTTCAACGCAACGGTGCAGGACGAAGCGATTCGACTGGCGCCCTGTGCTTATCTGCATAACTGCGTGGATCGTGCCGGCGTGGGCGATGAGCACTACCGGGAACACCTTGACCGCGCGCCGGTATTCCTCAAGCACGATCCGAAAAAGCTCCGCGAGTTTATCGCCCGCTACGTTAAAGCCGGCGATCGCAATCGGACGCTCTATCGCATTGAGCAGGGTCGCATCCGGCCCTCGCGGGACCTGGCGGCATCGCTGTCCAACCTGATGCGCGGCAATCGCGAGTTTTTGATGATCGATGATCAAAAACTTGCCTACGAGTCGGCGCTGCAGGTCATCAACCTGGCCCGAACTGGTCATAAGCAGGTTCTGATCGTGGAAGGCGGCCCGGGAACGGGCAAGTCGGTGGTGGCGATCAATCTGCTGGTGGAGCTGATCAACCGCGGATTGACGGCGCACTACGTCACCGCCAACCAGGCGCCAAGGCAGGTCTATCAGGCGCGCCTGACGGGAACGCTCAGGAAAAACCGCTTCGATAATCTCTTTAAAGGGTCGGGTACCTACGAGCTGGCAGGGGACGATGAGATGGATGCCCTGGTGGTGGACGAGGGCCATCGCATCAAGGAGCGCTCGACCTATCAGAAAGCCGGCACCAATCAGACGCGAGACATTGTTCGGGCGGCCAGGGCCAGTATCTTTTTCATCGATGAGGACCAGCAGGTGACCTGGGAGGACGCCGGGTCCATTGCCGAAATTCGGCACTGGGCCGATCAGGCGGGGGCCACCGTGCAGCGGATCGTGCTGCAGTCGCAGTTTCGCTGTAACGGCTCGGATGGCTATCTGTCGTGGCTCGATCAGGTGTTGGGGATTCGGCCGACGGCACAGGATGACCTGCAGGATGTGCCGTATCACTTCGAGGTCGTCGACTCGGCGAGTGAGCTAAGGCGACGTGTGGTCGAGCTGGATCGTGCCGGCAGCAAGGCGCGTGTGGTGGCGGGCTATTGCTGGGACTGGGCCAGCAAGGAGACGCCCGGGGTGGCCGATATCGAGTTCCCGGAGGAAGACTTCGCCATGGCGTGGAACCTGTTCGAGGATCAGGGCCGGTTTCTTGTGAAAGCGCATTCGATTGACCAGGTGGGCTGTATTCACACCGTCCAGGGCCTCGAAATGGACTATGTAGGCGTGATCATCGGGCCGGATCTTGTTGTGCGCGACGGGCAGATATTGACCCAGCCGCTGGAGCGAGCGAAGACCGACCGCTCGCTGCGGGGTTACAAAACCGCCTTCAAGAAGGACCCGGCCGAAGCGACGGCAAGGGCCGACCGGATCATCCGCAACACCTATCGAACCCTGATGAGTCGCGGCATGAAGGGATGCTTCGTCTACTGCACCGACCCCGAGACGCAGGCCTGGTTTCAGGCGCGGGCGGCAGAGGCCATGGTAGAAGGCGGTGGCGAGCAAACCACAGAGCCAGTATCACGCCCCATGGCGTCAGGTCCGCCGGACCCGGATGGTTCTTCCATTGAGACCGATAACCTAGTGTTTCTCGAGGCGGACGACGTCGCCCCTGCGCACAACGCCGTGCCATTTGTGGAAATGGCCGCCGCGGCGGGCGCTTTCTCTGAATCGCCGGTGCGTCAGGGCAGCCCCGTCGAGGCCGAGACCTGGATCGTACTGCCCGAGGCCTTCAATGCCCGCACGGATTATTTCGTGATGCGGGTAGTCGGCGAGTCCATGAATCAGCGCATCCCCAATGGTGCACTCTGCCTGTTCCGCGCCAACCCCGGCGGCACCCGCGAAGGCAGAATCGTGCTCGTCCAGCATCGGGACATCCAGGATGCGGACACGGGGGCCAGTTTTACCGTCAAGCGCTATCACAGCGAGAAAGTACTGACCGAGGATGGCGAGAGCTGGCGTCACCAGCGGATTGTCCTGAGCTGCGAGACCTCTGCCCCCGGGTTTGAGGATATTGTCCTGAGCGATGCCGATGAGATCAGTGATCTAAGCGTACTTGGTGAATTCATCGCGACCGTTGGTTAGCCTGTGGCCAAATACCACGATTGGCCAGCCACCATGCCCGAATCCATCGTCATCCTCACCGGCGCCGGGGTCTCTGCGGAAAGCGGGCTCGGGACCTTTCGCGATACCGGCGGGATCTGGGATCAGTATTCGCTCGAAGATGTCGCCAC
>CAJXND010000085.1 GCA_913056385.1 uncultured Ectothiorhodospiraceae bacterium | reverse complement strand
ATCACCATGGACCACGCCTCCACGCAGCGCAGCCGATAGATCCGCTCCTCCACGGTCAGGCCGCTCAGGAAATCCTCGAGGCCGAACTCGCCGGTGTTCCCGGCCTCGCCGCTGACGGTGACCGTCCAGGGCCGATGCGCCAGCCGCCCCGGCGCGAGGCGCATGGGATCCTCCTTGCCGGAGCCGAACTCGTAGAAGTTGTTGTAGGTGGTGATCTCCTCGTAGGTGTTCAGCGCCTCGTCGGTGCTGAAATCACTGGCGGGCAGATCGCCAAGCGGCTCGAGGGCTTCCATGGGCTTCGCCACACTCCAGCCCGGGGCCAGCAGCGTGCCGGCCGCGGCCAGCGCCGAGGTGCGCAGGAAACGCCGGCGGTCGCGGTAGAGCGACTCCGGGGTGATTTCGGAGGGGCGCACATCACTTGCCCGGCGTCGTTTGATGAGCATCCGATTTCCCTCTGCGTTCATTCACTCGGCTGGTCAGACCCCCAACGATGGCCGGAGTTCGGGGGCGGATCAAGCATGCGCAGTCAGCCAAGCGCCCGCCGCGCGTTGCGGAAAAGGCGCATCCAGGGGGCGTCCTCGCCCCACTCCGCGGGGCACCAGGCATGCTGGATGGCGCGGAAGACCCGCTCCGGGTGCGGCATCATGATGGTGACCCGACCATCCTCGTTGCACAGCCCCGTCACGCCGAGGGGCGAACCATTGGGGTTGGCCGGGTAGCGCGCCGCCGGCCCGTCGCGGCCATCGATGTAGCGAAGCCCGACCAGTTCCGCCGCCATGGCCTTGCGTGGCCCGCCATCGCCGGTGAAAACGGCACGCCCCTCGCCATGAGCGACGACGATGGGCAGGCGTGAACCCGCCATGTCGCCCAGCATGAGCGAGCGCGAGGGGAGCACCTCCACCTGCGAGAGGCGGGCCTCGTACTGCCGTGAGCGATTGACGCGGAAGTCCGGCCAAAGACGGGTGCCGGGGATGATCCCGCGCAGCGCGGAGAGCATCTGGCAGCCGTTGCAGACCCCCAGCGCGAGGGTGTCGGGGCGGGCGAAAAAGCCTTCGAAGGCCTCACGCAGCGTGGGATTGAACAGAATGGTCCGCGCCCAGCCCTGGCCGGCACCCAGCACGTCACCGTAGGAGAACCCGCCGCAGGCCACCAGCGCCTGGCAGTCCTGAAGCCGCGAGGGATCCGCCATCAGATCGGTGGTATGCAGATCCCGCGGCTCGAAGCCGGCGCGCTCGAAGGCCGCGGCCATCTCGATATGGCTGTTGACCCCCTGCTCGCGCAGAACCGCCACCCGCGGCCGGACACCGGTATTGATGAGCGGCGCAGCCACGTCCTCCGCCGGGTCGAAGGCAAGCGCCGCCCGCAGCCCCGGATCCTCGCGATCGGCAATGGCGGCATGGGCCTCGTCGGCGCAGTCGGGATCATCCCGCAGCGCCTGCAGATGATGGCTGGTCTCATGCCAGACCTGCTCCAGGTCGGCCAGCGGCTCGTCGAAGACCACCGCACCCTGATGGCGGATGACCAGGTGTTCACTCCCGGTCGGCCGGCCAATGCGGTGCAGGCGCGCGCCGATGCCGGCCTCGCCGAAGGCGGTCTCGACGGCCTCTCGGTCGGCCTCGGCCACCTGCATCACCACACCCAGCTCCTCGGCGAAGGCCGCGGCGAGCGGATCATCCGCCAGCGCGGAGCAGTCCACGGCGAGGCCGCAGCGCCCGGCAAATCCCATCTCGGCGAGGGTCACCAGCAGCCCGCCGTCGGCGATGTCATGCAGCGCGGTGAGGCGCCCCGCCTCCAGCAGGGTCTGCACGGTATCGAAGCCGGTGCGGAAGACCGCCGGATCATCCAGGTCCGGCGCCTCGTCACCAAGCTGGCCATAGACCTGCGCCAGCGCCGAGCCCCCCAGGCGCCGGCCGCCCCCCAGATCCAGCAGGTACAGGTGACTCCCCGGATCGGCCACCAGCTCGGGGGTCACGCCAAGGCGCGCGTCGGCCACCGGCGCGAAGGCCGAGACCACCAGGGTCAGGGGCGAGATCACCGCGCGCTCCTCACCGTCCGCCGACCAGACCGTCTTCATCGACAGCGAGTCCTTGCCCACCGGGATGGCGATACCGAGCTCGGGGCAGAGCGCGCGGCCCACCGCCGCCACGGTGTCGTAGAGACGGGCATCCTCGCCGGGGTGATTGCAGGCGGCCATCCAGTTGGCCGACAGATTGACCTCGCGCAGGCGGCCCACCGCCGCGCCCATGAGGTTGGTCAGCGCCTCGCCGATGGCCATCCGTCCCGAGGCGGGCGCATCGAGCAGCGCGACCGGGCTGCGCTCGCCCATGGCCATCGCCTCGCCGCGATAGCCGCTGTAATCCCCCAGCGTCATGCCGTAGTCGGCCACCGGCACCTGCCAGCGGCCCACCATCTGATC
>CAJXND010000084.1 GCA_913056385.1 uncultured Ectothiorhodospiraceae bacterium | reverse complement strand
TCCGAAACACAGATCAGATCAATTTCGGGCCAGAGCCTGCAGAGGATGTGCCGGATCCGGCCGTGGGCGTTGCCATCCGGGTCGATCAGGTAGATATCCGGGTTGCCGCCGCGTGAGAGCGTGATGGCGAGCTGCTCGCCATCCGGCGACCAGGCCGGTGCGCCGTTGATCCCGGGGAAGCTCGCCACCATGCGGCGCTCGCCGGTGGCGACGTTCTGGACAAAGATCTGCGAACTGCGGCCGGATTCGAACGAGACATAGGCGAGGCGCTCGCCGTCCGGCGACCAGTCCGGGGACATCAGCGGCTCGTCGGAGGTCAGAATGGTCTGCGGCCGATGGCCGTCGGCCTCCGCGACCATCAAGCGGTATTCCCGGTCATTCACCGGGCCCACTTCCTCGACATAGGCGATGCGTGTGTTGAATCCGCCCGGCCGTCCGATCAGCGCCTCGAAGACCTGGTCGCTGATGGTATGGGCGAGGTTGCGCAGACCCGCCGGTGTGACGCGAAAGCGCTGGCCGGTGATGCGCTCGCCGGCGTAGACATCCAGCAGCTCGTAGCGCACGCGATAGTTGCCGCCCTCGAGCGGTGCAATGCTGCCCACCACCAGTGTGTCAGCCCCGAGTGCCCGCCAGTTGCGAAAGCGCACGTCCTCGAAGCGGGCCGGGTTGCCCAGGTGGTTGGCTGGATCCAGCGGATCGAACAGACCACTGCGGTAGAGATTGGCGCGGATGACGGCGGCGATGTCGATGCCCGGATCGACGCCTTCCTCGATGAACGGCACCACCGCGATGGGCAGGGCGGCGGCCTGACCGCCGGTGATCTCGATGCGGACCTGGGCGGTGGCGTTGCCTGCAGGGATGGCGGCGAGCGCGACGAGCGCCACGAATGCCATGAATAACGGCAGCAGTGACAGTCGTGCAGCGTGAAGATCCTGGCCGCGTGTCGGGAGTGATCTCATGGCATGGCGTCCATTGTTGGGGTTCCGGTCATCAGGTTGAGTCGGTAGGGACATGCTATCGAAAGCGGCCGCGCCGTGCTGTGTCGGTTGCCAGTCTGTCGACCCTCTCCCGCTCCGGTTGCACACGCGCCATTCGAACCACGCTTTTTCAATCCGGAACCGTTTGGTCATCCTGTCATCCACTACTCATCCGGCGCGAAGATCAGTTCCACACCCTGGCGGTAGGGCGCGGCGAGTGCGGGTTCATCGGGCATGGGCAGCGGATCGGCGCGGCGCACCGCGGTCTCCGCGGAGCGATCGAAGGCGGCATTGCCGCTGGTGCGCACCACCTGTGCGGAGAGGACGGTACCGCCCGGACCAAGCCGCACGGCCACCACGCAGCTCAGGCCATCGGGAATGCCCGCCGGACGGTTCCAGGCGCGTTCGACTTTCTGCCGGATGGCGGCATCAAATGTGCCGCGCGCCTCGGCCACTCGGCGGGCCTGTGCCTCGGCCTCTGCCGCCGCCGCCCGGGCCTGTTCCTCGGCTTCGCGTCGGGCCTGCTCTTCTGCCTCACGCCGGGCCTGTTCCTCGGCCTCGCGCCGAGCCTGCTCCGCCGCTTCCGCCTCTTGGCGTGCCTGTTCCGCGGCCTCGGCCTCTCGCCTTGCCTGTTCCGCGGCCTCGCGCTGGCGCTGGGCCTCGGCCTCGGCCTGGCGGCGGGCCTCTTCGGCCGCCCGGGCCGCCTCGCGTTCCGCGGTCAGGCGTTCAGCCTCGCGCTCACGTTCCGCTTCCAGTCGCTCGAGTTCCGCCTGACGCTCGCGCTGTGCGGCCTGCTGCTGGGCCTCCAGCGCCTCAATGGCGGCCTCGACCTCCGCCTCGTCCACCGCCACGGCCTGGACTGCCTGCTCGGTCCCCGGCCGGGCCCGGTCGGTGATGCTGCCGAAGGTGAAACTCAGGGCGAAGAGACCGAACAGCAGGGCATGGGCGAGCACCGACAGCGCGATATCCCGCCAGCCGCCCCCATGCGAGCCAGCTCCGTCGGCTCGATCAGGTCGATGCTTGCCGAACCCGCCCAGTCGCATCATCCACCGCTGGCCGGGGGCTGGGTCATCAATCCGACCTGCGGGACACCGGCATCCTGAAGCGCGGTCATGACATCGATCACCCGGGCATAGGCCACCTGGCCGTCGCCCCGGACGAACACCGGCGTATCCGGCTGGGCGCGCATGACCGCCGTGACATTCACCACGACTTCCTCGGCACTGACCGGCTCGTCATCGGCCTGGGCGCCGATGCTCAGATAAAAGCGCCCGTCGCGGTCCACCTCCACGATCACCGGCTCCTGCTCCTGCGGCGGCATCGGCTCGGCGGTGGATTGCGGCAGGTCGATCTCCACGCCCTGGTAGAGCAGGGGCGCGGTGACCATGAAGATCACCAGCAGCACCAGCATGACGTCGATGTAGGGCACCACGTTGATCTCGGACATGGGCCGGCGGCGGCTGCGGCGGCGCATCGGGGCGTTCACGCTCACGGGCGCGCGGCTCCCGGATCGCCGTCGCCGGTGGCGGGGGCGTGCGCACCCGTTGCGGCGGCCGCGGCGCTGCCGGCGCCAGCCCCAGCCCCAGCCCCGCCGGCGGCACGGCCATGCAGGTGCCGCTGCAGGATGCTGGTGAACTCCTCGATGAACATCTCGTAGCGGTTGGTAATGCGCTCGGCCTGGTTGGAGAAGCGGTTATAGGCGATGACCGCGGGGATGGCGGCGAACAGGCCCAGGGCCGTGGCGATGAGGGCCTCGGCGAT
>CAJXND010000083.1 GCA_913056385.1 uncultured Ectothiorhodospiraceae bacterium | reverse complement strand
GAGCCACAGAACAGCCAGCATGACGGCGAGGGAAAAGTAATAGCGCATTGCCGGAAATGTACCAATGTCGCCGCTGCCCTGCCAGTGAGGGCGGGGATGGCCCGATTGTCACAGTGCCGCAATCTGAGTGACTTTATAATGCAGTTTTGCCGGGATAGGGGTGTATCGGTGACAAGCATTCTGCTTGTGGAGGATGAGGCTGCCATCCGCGAGATGGTGGCCATGGCGCTGGAGCGCGCGGGCTATCGGGTTCGCCATGCAGAGTCGGCCGAGGATGCCGATGCCGCGATCCGCCTCAGTCAGCCGGACCTTGTGCTGCTCGACTGGATGCTGCCCGGGGAGAGCGGGATCGATTTCGCGCGGCGACTCAAGCGTGAGCGGGTCACCCGCGACATCCCGATTATTCTGCTTACCGCCCGCGGCGAAGAGGCCGACCGCATCCGGGGGCTGGATGCCGGTGCCGACGACTACGTGCCCAAGCCCTTTTCGCCTCGCGAGCTCGTCGCCCGGGTCAAGGCGGTTCTGCGCCGTGTCCGGCCCACCGCCGGCGAGGCCCCGGTGGAGATGCGGGGGCTGATGCTTGACCCGGTGAGCCATCGTGTGAGAGGCAATGGCCGGAAGGTCGAAATGGGACCCACCGAATTTCGGCTCCTGCATTTTTTCATGGCTCATCCGGATCGTGTATTCAATCGGGCGCAGCTTCTCGATAATGTCTGGGGGGCCAATGTCTATGTCGAGGAGCGTACCGTTGATGTGCATGTCCGCCGCCTGCGAAAGGCGCTTGCCCCCACCGGGCATGACGATCTGTTACGGACCGTGCGCGGCGCCGGATACCGCTTTTCCATCGACTGACGGGGAGCCGTCATGCTGATGAGTAATCCGTGGCCGGCGGCGCTTCTGCGTACCCTCCTCGGTGGGCTGGCGGTGCTGATCGTCGGAGCTGCCGCCGGTGTTCCCTGGCTCGTGCTCGCTGCGGCCAGCGCGCTTTTGATCTACAACCTGATCCAGATCCATCGGCTTGAGCGCTGGCTTCGCGCCTCCCGTAAGCGGCGACCGCCCCGGGGTGCGGGGCTCTGGGGCGATGTCTTCGATGGTCTGGACCGCCAGCAGCTTCGTCAGCGTCAGCGCCGTCAGCGCCTGGTCGACCTGCTGCGCCGCTTCCGCGAAGGGGGCAATGCCATGCCCGATGGCACCATTGTGCTCTCGGACACCGGCGACATGCAGTGGTGGAACCAGCTCGCCTCGCGTTATCTGGGGCTGCGCTGGCCGCAGGACCGCGGGCAGCGGATCGCCAACCTGATTCGCCATCCGGACTTCGCCGCCTACCTCGAGCGCGGTGACTGGACCGCGGCGGTCAAGATCCCCTCGCCGCAGGATAACCGGCGGACGCTGGAGATCCGCATCGTCCCCTACGGCAGTCATCAACAGCTGCTGCTGGCCCGGGATATCTCCGAGCTCCATCGCCTCGAGACCATGCGGCGGGATTTCGTCGGCAACATCAGCCATGAGCTTCGTACACCGTTGACGGTCCTGCAGGGCATGTCCGAGCAGCTCGGCGATATCGACGAAATGAACGCGGACGACCTGGAGCGGCCCCTGGCGCTGATGGACCAGCAGATCGAGCGCATGACCCGGCTGGTGGATGACCTGTTGCTGCTCTCACGCCTCGAGACCGAGCGCCCCACCGAGGAACGCGACCTGGTGAACATCGCCGAGGTGCTCGCGGATGTCGCCGAGGAGGCGCGGGCCCTCAGCAACGGCCAGCACCGGATCAGCAGCACAGTGGATGAGTCGCTGGCCGTGGCGGGTGACGAGGAGGAGCTGCGCAGCGCGTTCTCGAATCTGCTCTCCAATGCCGTCAAGTACACGCCGGCCGGCGGGCGGATCGATATCCGCTGGTTCGAGGCCTCGGGCGCTGCCTGTCTGGCAGTGGCGGATACCGGTCAGGGTATCCCGGCCCATCACATCCCCCGACTCACGGAACGGTTCTACCGGGTGGACAGCGGCCGGACAACGCGTCACGGCGGGACGGGCCTCGGGCTCGCGATCGTCAAGCATGTGCTCTCGCGACATGGCGGCCGGCTCGAGGTGAACAGCGAGATGGGCGTGGGCAGCACCTTCACGGCGGTCTTCCCGGTCTACGAGCGCCTTGAGGCGTCCTCCCGTTCAGTGGGTGAGCTGGGCGACTGAGCGACTCCCGCCTTCGTTCGATGGCGTTCACAGTCCTGTCACAATTGTCGACTAGCCTGCGTCGAGCGTTAACCCGAAGCACTAACGAGGAGTAACCCTCATGCAGACCTGGAAGACCACTGCCCTTGCCGTTGCCGCGGCTGTCGGCATGACATCCGTTGCCGTCGCCCAGGAGCGCGAGCAGATCCGCATCGTCGGCTCCAGCACGGTCTACCCGTTCGCCAGCTATGTCGTCGAGGAGTTCGGTGCCACCACCAACTTCCCGACGCCGGTCATCGAGTCCACCGGCTCCGGTGGTGGCCTGCGGCTCTTCTGCGACGGTGTCGGGGTGCGTACGCCCGATATCACCAACGCCTCGCGGCGCATGAAGCCGAGCGAGTTCGATCGCTGCATGGAGAATGGCGTCACCGAGATCACCGAGGCCCTGATCGGCTCCGATGGCATCGTGCTGGCCCAGAGTGCCGACAACCAGCCGCTGGCGCTGACCCGCGAGCAGATCATGCTGGCTGTTGCCGCCCAGGTGCCGCAGAACGGCGAGATGGTCGATAACCCGTACACCAACTGGAACCAGATCGATGCGAGCCTGCCGGATCGCGAGAT
>CAJXND010000082.1 GCA_913056385.1 uncultured Ectothiorhodospiraceae bacterium | reverse complement strand
TTCGCGTCCGCAGCGGCAGCCTTTGCCGCGGCCACCCGGGCGATCTTCTTGTTCACCGAATCCTCACGGGCGCTGCCGGCAAAGAAGATCAGGGATGGGGTGTCAGTCATGCGGAAATTACTCCAATTGTGTTGAATTGAGCGGATGGCGAGGTAGAGGCTCCCGTCAGATACTCCGCTGCGTTGGCGACCGCCCGCCGCTGGGCCGCTAGAGCCAACTCATGGTCTTTGGATAACGTGTTCATTTCCCCAGGACCTCCTCCACCCAGGCGGGCACGGCCTCGCTGGCCGGGCCTTCGATCACACGGTTGAAGGCATCGCTTGCCTCGCTGCGGGCCAAGTTGATCTCCACCGTATGAGCACCCAGGTGACTTGCCACCTCCACGAATCCCGCGGCCGGATAGACCGTCCCCGAGGTCCCGATCACCACCAGCTGGGTGGCGCGCTGCAGGGCCTGCTCGATCTCGTCGAGGTAATAGGGCATCTCACCAAACCAGACCACGTCCGGGCGACAGGTGTTCTGCCCACAGGCCGGGCAGGCGGTCTGGGTTGATAGCTTTGAGGGCGCCGGCCAGCGGTGCGCGCAGGCAGCGCATACCGCCTGATCCACCCGCCCGTGCATCGGATACACCTGACGGCTGCCGGCCCGTTCATGCAGGCCATCGATGTTCTGGGTGACCAGGGTCACGCGCCCGCGCAGGTGGCGCTCGAGACGGGCCAGGGCCTCATGGGCGGCGTTCGGGCGGGCCTGCGCGGCATGCTCACGGCGGGCGTTATAGAAGTCATGGACCAGCGCCGGGTTGCGGGCAAACCCCTCCGGCGTGGCGACGTCTTCCAGGGAATACTGATCCCAGATCCCACCAGTATCGCGGAAGGTCCCGAGGCCGCTCTCCGCGGACACGCCGGCGCCGGTGAGGATGACGATGGATTCAGGCATGGCCGCTGGCTCGTCACCGTGTTTGGCTTCAACCCTTCAAACAATACATGCTGTGCACACGGGATTCAGGGACGCATCCATGGCCGATTACTACTCGGACAACGCCGACGCCCTGTTCGAGCGCTACTCGGCGCTGGACTTTGAGACGGTGCATTCGGATCTGCTGTCCTGTCTGCCGGATACCCCCGGGGCCGCACTGGATGTCGGCGCGGGTGCGGGCCGGGATGCGCTCGCGCTGGCGAAGCGGGGCTGGGAGGTGGTGGCGGTTGAACCCGCCGCGGGACTGCGGGAACTCGGGCTGGTGCACACACAAGGCAAGCCGGTGCGGTGGATAGATGACTGCCTGCCGGAGCTGAATCGGACCCGCGCATTATCGAAGCGCTTCAACCTGATCCTCTTATCCGCGGTGTGGATGCATGTGCCGCCCGGGCAGAGGCAGCGGTCGCTCAGGGCCCTAGCCGATCTGCTCACGCCAGGAGGCCTTCTTTACCTGACATTGCGGCACGGCCCCGGTGATGGTGATCGGACGTTCTATCCGGTCAGTTACCGCGAAGTGGTTGATGGAGGCGCCCGCGAAGGCCTTAACGACATAACGCGCGAGACTCAGGCGCCGCCACGGCTTGACCTGCAGGGCCGCACTGCGGTCACTTGGGAGACGGTTTGCTTGCAGCGGCCCGGCGAAGCCAACCACGTGACCGATCCGGTATAAGGAAGTAGAACGCTCATGGCCGAGCACGCCCCGTCGGCAGCAACGCCCCTCCCCCGGCTGATCCGTGGCGGTGCCGATGATCCGCTGCTGCCGCAGCTACTGGCCTCGATTCGTCACGCCTCCGAGATAGAGCTGGCGGTCTCGTTTATCAAAAGCAGCGGGCTCGCTCTGATCTTCGACGCCCTCAGTGAGCGCTGCGACCAGGAAAACCCTGCCCGCATTCGGATTATCACCAGCGATTACCTAGGCGTCACCGACGGCCAGGCGCTCCGCAACTTAATGCTGTTGGCCGAGCGTGGCGCTGATGTGCGGGTATTCGAGACCCACGGCAGGAGCTTTCACCTGAAGGCCTATATCTTTACCCGCGAGGAGGGCCATCGGGGCGAGGCGTTCATTGGTTCGAGCAATATCAGCCGCGAGGCGCTCACCGCCGGTCTCGAATGGAACTACCGAGTTGAGGAGCCCGATGCCGCCGGGGAGGCGCGGCTTGCCGAGATCCACGAGGCCTTCCAGGCGATCTTCACCGCCGACGAGGCCCGCGTACTGGATTACCCGTGGATCGAGGACTATGAACGGCGGCGCCCGGAGAACCGTCCGGCAATCGCGCCCGGCAGTGACGATCATGAACTCCCCCCGCCCGATCCGACCACGACGCAGGCTGAGGCTCTAGACGCCCTGCGGGCCTCCCGCGAGGCGGGCTACGCCCGAGGCCTGGTGGTAATGGCCACGGGCCTTGGCAAGACCTACCTCGCGGCGTTCGATGCCGCGCAGGCCGGCGCAGGCCGTGTGCTGTTCGTCGCCCATCGCGCCGAAATCCTGCTGCAGGCGGAGGCCACCTTCCAGCGCGTTTTCCCCAAAGCACAGATCGGCCGCTATCAAGGCCATGCGCGCGACACGCATGCCGATATGCTATTCGCCTCGGTCCAGACGCTGCACCAGTCGCACCACCTAGTGCAGTTCGATCCCGACGCGTTCGAATACATCATTATCGATGAATTCCACCACGCGGCCGCTGGCACCTATCGCCGTTTGCTGCAGTATTTCGCGCCCGCGTTTCTGTTGGGTCTGACCGCGACGCCGGATCGTGCCGACCAGGCCAATATCCTCTCGCTTTGCGACGACAACCTGGTCTACAGCGCGGATCTGTT
>CAJXND010000081.1 GCA_913056385.1 uncultured Ectothiorhodospiraceae bacterium | reverse complement strand
CTGGACTGCGAAGACCTGGGCCTGGAGCGTTTCATGGATCTGGTTCGTCAGCTCGACAGGGCCCGTTCGACGCATGAGCGGGAGGCCGCCAGGCTGTCCGAGCAGGATCAGCAGATCGAGGCGGCGCAGACGCAATTGCGTGAGCGTTTGGCGCCCTGGACCCACATCACCGCCAATGACACCGCCGCTCTCCAGACGACGGTGGAATCACTCGCCGAACGACTGGATCAGGCCCGCGAGCGCCAGACAGAGCTCGATGAGGTATCACGGCAGCACGAACGTCTGACGGCCGACCTGGCGGCGCACAGAACGGACAAGGCAATGATCTACGCCCGGGCGGAACGACCGGTGGATGACCGCACTGGCCTCGCCGCCCGGCTCGCAGCCCACGGTGAATTCAACGAGACCCGACGCAGGCTGGATCAGGCCCGCTTTGCGGAGCAGCAGCTGCGCGCCCCCCTCGAGGACCATCCATCACTGGTGGAGTGGGCCGAGCAGACGGATTGCGCGGAGATCGGCGAGGCCATCGACCGTCAGTCCGAAAAGGCCACCCGAGTCGAAGCCCTGACCCGGGAAATCACCGAGCTCAAGACCGAAGTCGACCAGGCAGGCGGCGATGATGCCCTTGCCAGCGCCATCGCCGAGGAGCGGGCACTGACCGAATCGCTCGCCGAAAAGCGGGCCACCCGGATGCAGGCCGATCTGGGCGACTGGCTGCTCGCGGACGTCGAGGCGGATTACCGGGCACGCCACGAACCCGGGCTGATCCGCGATGCCCGTCACCGCTTCGAGCAATTCACCCGACACCAGTGGTCGCTGGAGGTGGACGGCAGCCACCAGCCCGTGGCCCGCGATCTGCGCCAGGACAGGCGGCGGCCGCTCACGGCGCTCTCCTCGGGTACGCGCATGCAGCTGCTGCTCGCGGCCCGAATCGCCTGGGCCCGTGATCAGGAGGGCAATGGCCCACCCCTGCCAATGGCACTGGACGAGGCCTTGACCAACACCGATGCCGACCGGTTCGGCGCCGTCGCATGCAACCTGGCCGCGCTCGCCGACGACGAGGGTCGGCAGATCCTGTATCTGACCGCGCGGCGGGAGGATCTGACACGCTGGGCGCAGACCACCGGCCACCCGCCGCACTGCATCGACCTGAGCGCCGCCCGGGGAGCCATCGAGCGGGCGACGGCCCTGGCGCCGGTGGCGCTGCCGGACCGGCCGCCGGCCCCGGCGGGTATGGAAGCCGCGGAATATGCCGGTGTGCTGCAGGTACCCGCGGTTGATCTCCGGGCCAATGCCGGGAAGATTCACATCTTCCATGTGCTCCGTGACGAGCTGGACACCCTTCATGATCTGATCGGCCAGTGGCGCGTCAGTCAGCTGGGACCGCTGGCGGCCTGGCTGGACACGCCGGCCGGGCGTGACGGGCATGGCCGGCTGAGCGGTGGCAGCACGCTCGCCGATCGGATCACCGTGGCCCGGGCCTGGCATGAGCTCGCCCGCCAGGGGCTGGGCCGACCCGTCGATCAAGGCGTCCTGGTCTCCGCCGGAGCCTTTTCGGACCGTATGGTGGAGCGCGTCCAGGAGAAGGCCGAGGCGCTCGATAACGACGCCGAGGCCCTGCTGACGGCTTTGCGGAACGGTGAGGTCCCGCGCCTGCGCCAGGATCATGTCGATGTGCTGGAGGCCTGGCTGCTCGAGCATGGCCATCTGGACAGACGTCCACGGCTCGAGTCCGGCGCCATCACCCGCGAGCTGCTTGACCGCCTCGGCCATCGGGTCGACCCGGAACTCATCCAGCGCGTCAGCGCATGGCTGGCGGCCGGGTCCGGGGGGCTCGTATAGTACCCCGATGACCAGCGCCTCCGGACATACCCCGATGATGCGGCAGTATCTGCGCATCAAATCGGAGCATCCCGATATCCTGCTGTTCTACCGCATGGGCGATTTCTACGAGCTCTTCTACGAAGATGCCCGGCGCGCGGCGGAACTGCTGGACATCACCCTGACCCGGCGCGGCGAGTCCGCGGGCGCGCCGATCCCCATGGCGGGCGTGCCCGTGCACAGCCATGAAGGCTACCTGGCACGGTTGCTTGCCCGCGGCGAGTCGGTGGCGATCTGCGAGCAGGTCGGTGATCCGGCCACAGCCAAGGGACCGGTGGAACGTCAGGTGGTCCGGGTCGTGACACCCGGCACGCTCACCGACGAGGCCCTGCTGGAGGAGCGACGCAGCAATCTCCTCACGGCCATCGCCGGCGATGTCGACCAATGGGGGCTGGCCAGCCTGGAACTCGCCGCCGGCCGCTACACGGTGTGTGAAGGCCGGGGCAGCGCGCAACTCGCCGCCGAACTGGAACGGCTCAGTCCAGCCGAGTTGCTGGTGCCCGAAGACTTCTCCGAGCATCTGCAGATCCCTTCCGAGCGGGGACTGACCCGTCGCCCGCCGTGGCATTTCGACCAGGACAGCGCCGAGCGCGCGCTGACCGGACACTTCGGAACCCGTGATCTCAGTGGATTCGGCATCGATTCAATGCCGCTGGCCGTGGCCGCCGCCGGCGCCGTGCTGCAGTACGTGGCGGATACACAGCGATCGGCGCTGCCGCATATCCGGGAACTGCGTATCGAGCAGACCGAGGCGGCGATCACCATTGACGCCGCCAGCCGCCGCAACCTCGAGCTGGAGACCAACCTCAGCGGCAGCGGTGAACACACCCTGGCGGGCGTACTCGACACCACGGTCACGGGCATGGGCAGCCGCGCCCTGCGCCGCTGGATCAACCGCCCGCTGCGTGACCAGGCGGCGCTGCGGGAGCGACAGTCGGCCGTTGCCGCGCTCCTCGACCGGGGCAGCACGACCCTGCGCGAGGTCCTGCGTGGCTGCGCGGATGTCGAGCGGATTGCCGCGCGG
>CAJXND010000080.1 GCA_913056385.1 uncultured Ectothiorhodospiraceae bacterium | reverse complement strand
GTGATCATCGCCCATCGCCTGTCCACCGTCGCTCATTGCGATCAGGTCATGCTGCTGGACCACGGCCGGGTGGAGGGTTGTGGCACGTTTGAGGAACTGAAGGCGGGCAGCGAGCGGTTTCGGAAGATGGCGGGGGTGGTTTGAGCACGGTGGCTGAATGAAAGTTAAAGATCTCATCCAAATCCTGAAAGCCGATGGCTGGTACCAAGCCAGACAACGCGGCAGTCACCGGCAATTTCGACATCCTGTAAAATCTGGAACGGTAACCGTAGCCGGAAAGCCCAACGTAGACATGCCGCCAGGTACGCTGAACAATGCCCTGAAGCAGGCTGGTCTGAAGAAATAGGTGAAACCATGCAGTATGTAGTCATTCTAGAAGAAGGCCCTGACAGCTGGGGTGCCTATGTTCCGGATCTCCCGGGGTGTGTGGCCGTTGGTGAGACCCGCCAGGAAGTTCTAGGTTTGATCCGAGAGGCCATTGAATTTCACTTGGGTGGCATGAAAGAAGATGGCGATCCTATCCCCGAGCCCCATTCCCACAGCGAGGTCGTTCAGGTAAACGCCGCGTAGCCAATGAAAAAAGCACTGATCACCGGCATCACCGGCCAGGACGGCTCGTATCTGGCAGAATTTCTGCTCGAGAAGGGCTATGAGGTGCACGGCATCAAGCGCCGGGCCTCGCACTTCAACACCCAGCGCATCGATCATATCTATCAGGATCCGCATGTCAGCGACCCGCGCCTGGTGCTGCACTATGGTGACCTCACCGATAGCTCCAACCTGACCCGCCTGCTCGCCGAGATCCGCCCGGATGAGATCTACAACCTGGGCGCGCAGTCGCATGTGGCGGTCAGCTTTGAGGCCCCGGAGTACACCGCCGATGTTGATGCCATGGGCACGTTGCGGCTGCTCGAGGCCATGCGCTTTCTGGGGCTGGAGAAAACGGCGCGGTTCTACCAGGCCTCCACTTCCGAGCTCTATGGCCTGGTCCACGAGACCCCGCAGTCCGAGACCACGCCCTTCCACCCGCGCTCGCCCTACGCCGTCGCCAAGCTCTATGCCTACTGGATTTGCGTGAACTACCGCGAGGCCTACGGGCTGTATGCCTGCAACGGGATTTTGTTCAACCATGAGTCCCCGCGGCGGGGTGAGACGTTTGTCACCCGCAAGATCACCCGGGGCCTGGCCAACATCGCCGAGGGGCTGGAAGACTGCCTGTACATGGGCAACATCGACGCCCGCCGCGACTGGGGCCACGCCCGCGACTATGTGCGCATGCAGTGGCTGATGCTCCAGCAGGACAGCCCCGAGGACTACGTGATTGCCACCGGCGAGCAGTACACCGTGCGCCAGTTCATCACCTGGGCCGCCGAGGATCTGGGGATTAGGTTGCGGTTTGAGGGGGAGGGCGTCGACGAGGTGGGGATTGTGGAGTCGGTGCATCTGCCGGCGGGGGGCGATGCCGTGCAGCCGCGCGTGGCCGGTGCCGACGCTCGGGCACTGATGCCTGGTGACGTGATCGTCCGCATCGACCCACGCTACTTCCGCCCGGCCGAGGTCGAGACCCTGCTGGGTGACCCCGGCAGGGCGCGCCGCGAGCTGGGCTGGGAGCCCGAAACCACCGCCCGCGACATGTGCCGCGAAATGGTCGCCGAAGACCGTCAGATTGCCCGTCGCCATGCGCTTTTGAAGGCCAATGGCCTTGAGCTACCGATTTCCGTGGAGAGTTGAGACACCGAGGCTAATGAATCCAACCCGCATCTACATTGCCGGTCACCGCGGCATGGTGGGCTCCGCGATCTGCCGCCAGCTCGAGGCCCGGCGCGCCACCGGCGAGGCCATCGAACTCATCACCCGCACCCACGCCGAGCTGGATCTGACCGGTCAGGCGGCGCTGCGGGGTTTCATGGCTACCGAGCGACCGGACGTGGTGATCCTCGCGGCAGCCCGGGTCGGCGGCATTCAAGCCAACAACAGCTATCCGGCCGACTTCATTTACAACAACCTCATGATGGAGACCAACGTCATCCATCAGGCCTTCATGGCCGGCGTCAAGCGCCTGCTCTTCCTTGGCAGTTCATGCATCTATCCGCGCGAGGCGCCACAGCCGATGGCTGAAGAGGCGCTGCTCACCGGCGTACTTGAGCCCACCAATGAGCCCTACGCCATCGCCAAGATCGCGGGCATCAAGCTCTGCGAGAGCTACAACCGCCAGTACGGCGAGCCCTATGGCATCGACTACCGCAGCGTGATGCCGACGAACCTCTATGGCCCCGGCGATAACTTCCACCCCGAGCACTCGCATGTGCTGCCGGCGCTTATCCGGCGCTTTCATGAGGCCGCGCAGTCGGGGAAAGACGAGGTGGTCATTTGGGGTACCGGGACGCCGCGGCGCGAGTTCCTGCACGTGGATGACATGGCCGAGGCCTCGCTGTTCGTGCTCGATCTGCCCGCCGCCGAGTACGAGGCCAATACCCAACCCATGCTCAGTCACATCAACGTGGGGACAGGCGAAGATATCTCGATTCTCGAGCTCGCTAAGTTGGTGGCGGAGGTAACGGGCTACGAAGGACGGATTACCACCGACCGCTCGCGCCCAGATGGCACCCCCCGCAAGCTGCTGGACGTCTCACGCCTCTCGTCCATGGGCTGGCGCGCCCGCATCGGTCTGCGCGAGGGCATCGAGCAGACGTATCAGTGGTATCTGGAGAACGAGTCCAGTTTGCGGTTGTAAGTCGCGGCGCCGCTCGGTACCGGAGTGCCGTATCGGTGCGGTGAAGCCCGCGCACACGTCGGATATACGTCCTCGTGATATCCGCATACACACGATGCCTGCATCAAAAATGTGTGCAGCGCGCGCAGTACCCACCGCATCTACCACTGCTTGCCCGCTCAAACCTGACTCTCCTCCCCGTCTCCAAATCCAACACAGCGATTACCCATGAACTTACGCAATGACCCGCGCATCGCGGTCATCGGCCTGGGTTATGTCGGCCTGCCGCTGGCCGCTGCCCTCGCCGAGGCCTATTCCGCCACCGGTTTTGACAT
>CAJXND010000079.1 GCA_913056385.1 uncultured Ectothiorhodospiraceae bacterium | reverse complement strand
CGACGCCGGATCATTCGCTCGCGTTTGCGCTGCTGACGTGGCGTGAGCTTGTTGCGCCGCCCGGCGAACGGGTTGTCGCCCGTGCGCAGCTCAAGTCGAATGGGGGTGCCCTGCAGCCCGAAGGCCCGGCGGAAGCGATTGACCAGGTAGCGCCGATAGGCGCCGGGCAGCTCGCCGGTCTGGTTACCGTGAACGACGATGGTCGGCGGATTCTGTCCGCCCTGATGCGCATAGCGCAGCTTGATACGCCGCCCCCGCACAAGCGGTGGCTGATGGGCCTCCACGGCCTCCTCCAGCACCCGGTTGAGCGCCGATGTCGGCAGTTCGCGGCGGGCCGCCCGATAAACGTGAGCCACTTCCTCGAGCAGCCGCCCCACGCCGGTGCCATGCAGGGCCGAGATGAACCGTGGCCGTGCGAAGTCCAGGAACCCAAGCTTGACGTCGAGCTCACGCCGGATGCGCTCACGGGCATCCGGTGCCAGCCCGTCCCACTTGTTCACCGCCAGCACCAGCCCCCGGCCGGACTCGATGACATGACCGATCAGATGGGCATCCTGCTCGGAGATCTCCTGCCGGGCGTCCAGCACCATGATGACCACCTGGGCCGCCTCGATGGCCTGCAGTGTCTTGACGACGCTGAACTTCTCGATGCTCTCCCGCACCCGGCTGCGCCGCCGGACACCGGCGGTATCAACAAGCGTAAAGGCCTGCCCGTCGCGCTCGAACGGAACCCGGATGGCATCCCGGGTGGTACCCGGCATGTCATAGACGAGCACCCGCTCCTCGCCGATCAGGCGGTTCACCAGCGTCGATTTGCCCACGTTGGGGCGACCAATGATGGCAACCTCGATGGACCGGGGCGTCGATTCGTCGGATGCCGCCTCGTGCGCGATCGCGGACAGGTCATCGGCATCGGGCATCGTCCGTCCGGGGTCCACGGGCTCGCCGGTCAGATCCTCGAGGACGGCGGTCATGAGCCGGGTCACGCCGCGCCCGTGGACGGCGGCAATCGGCCATGGTGTATCCAGGCCCAGGCCGTGGAAATCCGCGGCCGCGAGATCCGGATCAACACCGTCGACCTTGTTCATCACCAGCCAGACCCGCTTGCCCCGCTGCCGCAACTCGGCGGTCAGCGCCTCATCACCCGGTGTCACCCCGACCCGGGCATCCACCAGGAAGAGGATGGCGTCGGCCTCGTCCAGCGCGCGGATCGCCTGGCGCTGCATATGGTGATAGGTGACGTCATCGGGCTCGCCGAGCCCGCCGGTGTCGACGACCACATAGGGAGCCGGTCCGATCCGACCAACCCCGTACTGGCGATCCCGCGTGAGACCGGGGAAGTCGGCCACGAGGGCATCCCGGGTGCGGGTCAGTCGGTTGAACAGGGTGGATTTACCCACATTGGGCCGGCCCACCAGGGCAATAACGGGTTGTTCCATCCACGAATGATAGCAGTCGTCGCGACGCGCGGGGGATGGCCTCAGCGGGTCTCCAGCGCCGCCGCCAGCAGTCGCTGCGTGTAGGGGTCGCGCGGATCGGTGAACACCTGCTCCGCCGAACCGGATTCCATCACGCGCCCGGCCTGCATCACGATCATCCGGTGACTCATCGCCCGAACCACTTTCAGGTCGTGACTGATGAAGATGTAGGCAAGCCCGTGTCGGCGCTGGAGCGTGCGCAGCAGTTCCACGAGCTGGCTCTGAACCGATCGGTCGAGTGCCGAGGTGGGCTCGTCGAGCACGATCAGGCGGGGCTTGAGCACGATCGCCCGCGCCACGGCGACGCGCTGTCTCTGACCACCGGAGAGTTCATGCGGGAAACGCTCGGCGACCGCCGGATCCAGTCCCACCTCTTCGAGGGCCTCGCGGGCAAGCTGGCCGCGTTCCGCCGCATCCCTCCCGATGCCGTGCACGCCCAGACCTTCACCAACGATCTGTTCCACGGACATCCGCGGACTCAGGCTACCGAAGGGGTCCTGGAAGACCACCTGCAGTTCCCGCCGCAGCGGGCGGAGGGCCCGCTTGTCGAGCGAACTGATATCACGGCCCTGGAACAGGATCTCGCCACGCGCCGACTGCAGGCGCAGCAGCGCCATGCCGAGGGTGGTCTTGCCGGAGCCGCTCTCGCCGACCACGCCCAGCGTCTCGCCCGGACGCACGCTCAGATCCACACCATCCACGGCCTTCAGGTGGCTGGTCACCCGCCGGAGCAGACCCGAGCGGCGGGGGAACCAGACCCGCAGATCGCGGACCGAGAGCACCGGGTCCGCCGCGGGCACCGCTGCCGGTCGTCCGGCTGGCTCGGCGGAGAGCAGCATACGGGTATAGCCGTGCCGCGGACGGCTGAACACCGCCTCAACCTCGCCCTGCTCGACCACCCGGCCCTGCTGCATGACCGCCACACGATCGGCAATGCGTCGCACCACATTCAGATCATGGCTGATGAACAGCATGGCCATACCGAGGCGGCGCTTGAGGTCCCCCAGCAATGTCAGGATTTCCGCCTGGATGGTCACATCCAGCGCGGTGGTCGGCTCATCGGCAATCAGCAGCCGCGGCTTGTTGGCGATGGCCATGGCGATCATGACCCGCTGGCGCTGCCCGCCGGAGAGCTGGTGCGGGAATGCCCCCAGCCGTGTCGAGGCCTCCGGCAGGCGCACCAGCTCCAGCAACTCGACAATCCGGTCACGGGCGGCGACCGGCGTCATCCCCTGGTGGATACGCAGCGTTTCGCCAATCTGTTTTTCCAGCGTATGCAGCGGATTGAGCGAAGTCATCGGTTCCTGGAAGACCATGCCCAGCGTACCGCCACGCAATGCCCGGAGCCGCGCCGTCGAAGCGCCGATCAACTCCTCGCCCTCGAGTCGGACGCTGCCGGCCGGATGATTCGCCAGCGGATAGGGCAGGAGCTGCGGGATGGAGAGCGCCGTAATCGACTTGCCCGATCCACTCTCGCCCACCAGTGCCAGCGTCTCGCCGGCATCCAGCGAGAGATTGACGCCCTGTACCGTCGGCGTATCTCGGTTGCCCGCACCGAAGGCAATGGCCAGATCCTCGATCCGCAGCAGCGGGCTGCTCATCCGCCCTGACCTCCCAGTGTCTTGCGCGGGTCGAATGCATCCCGCGCCGCCTCGCCGATGAAGACCAGCAGGGAGAGCATGATGGCGAGGGTAAAAAAAGCGGTCAGACCCAGCCAGGGGGCCTGCAGATTGGCCTTGCCCTGCGCCAGCAATTCACCCAGCGAGGGCGAACCCGGTGGCAGACCAAAGCCCAGGAAATCCAGCGAGGTCAGCGTGGTGATCGAGCCGGTGAGGATGAACGGCATGAACGT
>CAJXND010000078.1 GCA_913056385.1 uncultured Ectothiorhodospiraceae bacterium | reverse complement strand
TCGAGACCGGCCTCATCCAGGGCCCCGTCCTCGTGCATGGGTGTCACCATTGCGACCATGCTGCCCTGGAACATCGCCAAATTCCCCTAAACTGCGGTAATGCGCGGATGTTAGCCCTGCACCACGGGACTGACAAGCCGGGTTGCGCCGCCGGCGTGATACACTCCGGACCCTTGTTCACGGGGTGTCAGCGGGACAGCGTCGGGCAGCGTCATGCAGAAGAATTTCCTGGTCATCTCCGCGCTGGGCGAGGATCGCCCGGGGCTGGTCAATGAACTCTCGCAACTGATCTCGGAGACCGGCTGCAGCATCGAGGACAGCCGCATGACGGTGCTGGGCGGCGATTTCGCCATCGTCATGATGGTCGAGGGGCGCTGGAACGAGCTGGCCAAGCTCGAGGCCGGCCTGCCCTCCGCCGGACGTCGCCTCGGGCTCGCCGTGCAGGCCCGGCGCACCCATCCGGGCGCCCCGGCCGCCAATCTGCTGCCCTACAGCGTCGAGGTGGTCTCGGTGGATCACCCCGGCATCGTCCACCAGCTCGCCAACTTCTTCGCCGGCCGCGAGATCAATATCCGCGACCTCACCACCAGCACCTATGCGGCCGCCCACACCGGCACCCCGATGTTCCAGGTCCAGATGACCATCGATGTCTCCGCCGCGCTGCACATCGCCCGGCTGCGGGAGGAATTCATGGATCTGTGCGACCAGTTGAATCTTGACGCCATCATCGAACCGCTGAGGCAATAATCCCATGACCGATGTCACCGTGAATCAGCCCGTTCCCGACTTCGAGCGCCCCACCGACACCGGCGAGACCTGGCGTCTGGCCGACCAGCAGGGCCGCTGGGTGGTGCTGTACTTCTTCCCCAAGGCGAGCACGCCGGGCTGCACCGTGGAGAGCGAGGCGTTCCGCGATCTCGACCCGCGCTTCAGCGCACTGAACGCCCAGGTGGTGGGCATCTCCCGCGACGGCCCGAAGGCGCTCGCGAACTTCCGCGCCAAGCACGACTTCCCCTTCCCGCTGCTGAGCGACAAGGACGAGTCGGTCTGCAATCTCTTCGGCGTGATGAAGGACAAGGTGATGTTCGGCAAGCCCGCCCGCGGCATCGAGCGCAGCACCTTTCTCATCGACGCCGAGGGCACGCTGCGCGAGGAATGGCGCAAGGTGAGCGTTGAGGGCCATGCCGAGGCCGTCCTCGAGAGCCTGGCGGGTCACCAGAAGGGCTAGCACCGCCATGCGTCGCGCCTGCCTGCTCGACACCTCGGTCCTGCTGCACGACCCGGCGGCACTGTTCCGCTTCGGCGAGCAGGACATCTACCTGCCGCTGGCGGTATTGCACGGGCTGGATGCCGCACGCCACGGCAACAGCGAGGAGGCGCGTAATGCCCTGCAGGCCGCCCGCTTCCTCGATGAGCGCCTCGCCGGCGTCGCCCCACGCGAGCTCGAGCGCGGTCTGCCGCTGGGTGAGGGCCTGGGGCGGCTCTACTTCCTGACCGAGGGCGATGCCGAGCACGCCGCCCCGGTGCTGGCCGCCGCCCAGGCGCTCGCCCATACGCACCCGGATGTGCACATCACCGTTGTGGCGCGGGATATCAACCTGCGTATCCAGGCGATCGTGCTCGGCCTGCACGCTACCGATCACGAGAGCGAGGCGCCGCTGGACGATCCGGACCTGCTGCCTGGTGGGGTGCATGCCATCGCCGCCGGCGCCGATCCGGGGGGCGAAGCGGCGGCGCCCTCGGCCACCGCCAACGAGTTTCTGGTGCAGGGCGGCGCGGCCTGGCGTTTGCAGCCCGATGCCGAGGGCGAGCTCCAGCCCGTCCCGGTCACCGACTACGGGCCGGATGGCGAGTCGGTCTGGGGCATCCACGCCCGCAACCAGCAGCAGACGCTCGCCCTGAACCTGCTGATGGATCCCTCGGTGGATCTGGTCACCCTGCTCGGCCCGGCGGGCACGGGCAAGACGCTGCTCACCCTGGCCGCAGGTCTCGTGCAGACCCTGGAGACGCAGCATTACGATGAAATCCTCATGACCCGGGCCACCGTGGCCATCGGCGAGGACATCGGCTATCTGCCCGGCACCGAGGAGGAGAAGATGACGCCCTGGATGGGCGCGCTGATGGACAACCTCGAGATTTTGAGCGCCCCGGCGAGCGGCGCTGGCGGTGGCAACCGCTGGGGCCAGGCCGCCACGCAGGATCTACTGCGCAGCCGCATTCGCATCCGCTCACTGAACTTCATGCGCGGGCGCACCCTGCTCAACCGCTACATGGTGCTCGATGAGGCCCAGAACCTCACTCCGCAGCAGATGCGCACGCTCATCACCCGCGCCGGCCCCGGCACCAAGATCGTCTGCCTCGGCAACATCGCGCAGATCGACACACCGTGGCTCACCCCCACCACCTCGGGGCTCACCTACCTGGTCCGACGCTTCCGGGACTGGCCCCATGGCGCGCATCTCACCCTCACCCGCGGCGAGCGCTCCCGCCTCGCCGCCCACGCCAGCGACGTGCTCTGAACCCGAACCAACCAGCGGCGGATGTTTGCTGTCCCTATCCAAAGCCATACGCTATTCTGTAGCGTAATCACTTCGTGAATACTCAAGGGCAAAGGGATGCGCATTAATCTGGTCTCTATCGGCAACTCCAGGGGCGTCAGGATCCCGGCGTCCGTGATCCGCGAGTGCGGGCTCGAGAACGAACTCGAAATGCGCGTCGAAGACGGCTCGATCATCCTCGAGCCCGTCAAACCCGTGCGTGAGGGCTGGGACGAGGCATTCCGGGAGATGGCAGCGCGGGGCGACGATGCCGCGGCCATGCCGGAGTCAACCGACACCGCGTTCGATGAGGACGAGTGGACCTGGTGAAACCAGTCCGCCGCTTTGAGATTCACTGGGTCGAACTGGATCCGACACGTGGCTCCGAGATCCGAAAGACCCGGCCCGCCGTGGTCGTCTCTCCCGATGAGATGAATCGCCATATTCGCACGGTGATCATCGCACCGATGACCTCAACACGGCGCGACTATCCGACGCGGGTCAATCTGACATTCCAGGGAAAACGCGGCCAGGTGGTTCTCGATCAGATCCGCACCGTGGACAAATCGCGGCTGGTCAGTCGGCTCGGCCAGTTGACCGCGAAGCAGCAGAGGGCGGTCAGCGCCATCCTCCAGCAGATGTTCGCCGACGGCGCGTAAATCCGCGTCAGCGCTCGTCCACCGGCTGGCCGACACCGGCGCCCGCCGGATGGTCAGCGGCCTCCTCCAGCATCTCCTCATCCAGCGCGGCCCGTGGCCAGGCGTTGATCACCGCCTGGATCAGGTTGGCCAGCGGGATGGCGAAGAAGACACCCCAGAA
>CAJXND010000077.1 GCA_913056385.1 uncultured Ectothiorhodospiraceae bacterium | reverse complement strand
GGCCTGATGAATGACATTGGCCTCCATCATGAGGTTGTCGTAAATGAAGTCCGCCGGATAGGTGTTGTTGGCATGAATGCCGCCAACGCGCGCGGCGGCGAGAATGACGACATCCGGGCGCTCGGCGGCCATGAACGCGCGCACCGCCGACTGATCGGTCAGATCCAGCTCGGCGTGGGTGCGGGTGATGAGTTCGATGGGGTCGTTGGCGGCCGGGGGGCTGGCCGGGCCGGAGGCCTCGCCGGGGGCTGGGCCCGGGGCCGCGCCGGGGGCTGGGCGAGCGGCCTCGCCGGCGCCTCGCCGCGCCTCGAGCTGGCGCAGGATGGCAGAGCCCACCATGCCGCGGTGGCCGGCGATGTAGATGCGGGTTGGCGTGATCGAGTGAGTGATGCGTTAATCTCCGTAACGTCCGCCAAGGGCAAAGATGTCAATCATGGTGTCATCAAACCGGTAAATAAAGTCTTCCCCCGACCGGCGAGTGACCCGCAGCGGCTCATGCTCGTTGAGACAGGGGCAGCAAGCGCATGGCCTCGAGAAGCGCGACGGCTGGCAATCCCTCCGCATAACGCTCACCCGCTAACCACCGGTGAAGGGGTTACATAGATCCACGCCGGCCGGCCTGAAGTGGCGTTCGTTGCGCGTCACAACGGTCAGGCCATGGGTCAGCGCTGTCGCGGCAATCAGAAGATCCGCGCCGTCGTTCCCAAGCTCAGCAGACAGCGCACCCCAGCGCCGAGCCGTTGTGGTGTCCATGGGTAAGATGCGATCGCCGTAGAGGGTTAGAACACGGTCCAGCCACTCACTCAGGATCGATGCAAACTCCGGGTTGCGCGACTCCTGTTGTCGGATCCCGCGCTCGATTGCGCCGACCGTCACCACACTGAGGTACAGATCAGCGTCGCGTTGTTGCGACAACCACTCAACAACGCCCGGGTCGCGGTTGCGCTTGCGCGTCTCCGAGAGAACGACCGTGTCCAGCAAAAACATCAGAGCTCGATATTGCGCGGCTGCAGCGGCATGCGATCGAACTCGCCGTCATCCTGCGGCATGGCCAGCAACAGGCCGGCGAAGCCGGGGGAGGCGCCTTTCTCAAGCGCCTTGAGCCGCTCGTACTCCTCGGCCGACACCACCACGCTGACGCGCCGACCCCGGCGTGTTACCCACTGAGCCTCGCCGGCCATCGAGGCCTCAACCACAGCGCTGAACCGGTTCTTCGCCTCGTAAAGAGACCAGGTCTTGTCGGCCATTTCATCGCCTTTTCAATCTATCTAGCTTTTTTGGCTAGATTAAATTCGGATGATGGCGTCGTCAACGCTGTGGAGAGGCCGCCAGGCGGAGGTGGGGTCTGTGCAGCGGCGACGGGTAGGACGGGGCGGGGCCACTAGCTGAAGGCCGGGGATGTGCACCCCCTTTTGGGCCAGTTAGGACGCGTGGGCTAACTCGCCACTCTGCCAGACGTAACACGTGCGCCATCAGCAACGCAGCGCGAATCCCTTGTTCGGGGGGTGTAATCCACTATGACAGCCGAAAAACAAGGGGTTACAGAGATAGACGGACGACGTCCTCCGCTCCGAGCGCACAGCGTGTGACGCTACACAGACTGATGAGTTAGCCCACGCGTCCTAACCCAGCCAAAAAGGGGGTAACACTCCGTTCCGAACGGTGATGGCAGGGCCCTGCTCTTCGCGGGTCATCCGCAGGACGTACCGCGCCTCCCGCCCTCAACTCTCCACCGACACCGGCACCTCAAGGCCGTGCGCCTTTAAAAGCGCGTGGCGGCGGGCGATCTGGCGGTCCTCGGCGACCATTTCGCGGCACATGTCGCGGGCGGTGGTTTCGGGCTCCCAGCCGAGCTCGCGGCGCGCCTTGCCGGGATCACCCAGCAGGGTCTCGACCTCAGCCGGGCGGAAGTATCGCGGATCGATGCGGACGATGACATCGCCGGGTTGGACGGCCATCGCGGGGGGCGCAACCCCAGCCGCGTCGCCCGGCACCGGCACCGGCACCGGCACCGGCCGCCACCAGAACATTCGTGTCGACGACGACCAACCTCATCGCGGCTGGCGTGCTTCATCCACCTCGTCGGCCGCCCGCTTGAGCGCCTCAGGCGCGCCAAGGTGAGTGCATCGACTGATCTACGCCGCGCGCGGACCTCTATCGACGTGTATATCCCATGGACATATCCCCATCAGCACCCTATGTTCTCGACTATAAACACGCAGCAAGGCGGTAGTCTCATGACAAGTGGTGCGGTATTTAAAAGCAATACCTCTCAGGCCGTGCGCCTGCCCAAAGCGGTGGCGCTGCCCGAGTCGGTCAAGCGAGTCGACATCATCGCGCTGGGTCGCGCGCGGCTGCTGGTGCCAAGCGGCGAGCGCTGGGATACCTGGTTCGATGAGCAGAGCGTTACCGATGATTTCATGGTCGATCGCGAGCAACCACCGGAGCAGGATCGGGAGGCGCTTTAGTGCTCCAGTACATGCTCGATACCGATATTGTCATCTATACGCTCAAGCACAAGCCGGCCTCGGTGCGCGAGGCCTTCAACAGAAACGATGGGCGCCTGTGCATCTCGAGTATCACCTACATGGAGCTGGTGTTCGGGGCTGAGCGATCCCAAGATCCAAGCCGTAACCTGCGGACCATCGAGGGTTTTGCCGCGCGTCTGGATGTCCTGCCACTGGATGAGTCAGCGGCTGCTCAGGCCGGAGCGCTCCGGGCGGAGTTAGCGAGCAAGGGAACACCCATCGGCCCCTATGATCATTTGATCGCAGGCCACGCCAGAGCGCTCGGGCTTATTCTTGTGACCAACAACGAGCGGGAGTTTTCTCGCGTGCCGGGCCTTCGCACCGAAAATTGGGCCCGATAGCCGCCTAAGGCTCAAACCCCGCTCGCCATCCGCCGGAACCGCTCATTCCCGGCCTTCAGCTCATCAAATGTGCCGCAGCCCTCGACCTGGCCATGATCCAGCAGCATGACCTGGTCGCAGTGGGCGACGGTGGACAGGCGATGGGCGATGATGACGAGGGTCTTGGTGCCGTGGAGGGCGTCGATGGCCTGCATCACGGCGCGCTCGGTGACGGTGTCGAGGGCACTGGTGGCCTCGTCGAACACCAGGATATCCGGGTTGTGATAGAGCGCCCGGGCAATGCCGATGCGCTGGCGCTGGCCGCCGGACAGGCGCACGCCCCGCTCGCCGACGATGGTCTCGTAACCTTCGGGCATTTCGTTGACGACAAAGTCATGGACCTGCGCCAGCCGCGCGCAGCGCTCGACCTGCTCGGTGTCGATCTGCGCGGGCTCAATGCCAAAGGCGATGTTCTCGGTGACCGTGGCATCGGTGAGGAAGATGTCCTGCGGGACATAGCCAAGCGCGCGCTGCCAGGCGCGCAGGTTGTCATCGGTAACCGGCTGGCCGTCCACGGTGATGGCGCCGGCCGTGGGCCGCAGTAGCCCCAGCAGCACGTCCACCAG
>CAJXND010000076.1 GCA_913056385.1 uncultured Ectothiorhodospiraceae bacterium | reverse complement strand
CAGGGCGGGGATGACCCGGACGCCAACCCGCGCCTGCGCCTCGCCGTCGACCGCGCGCTCGCGGTGAACATGCCCAAGGACAAGATCGAGAAGGCCGCCGCCCGGGGCGCCGGCAACGACGAGAGCGTGGCGTACGAGGAGGCCCGCTTCGAGGGCTACGGCCCCGGTGGTATCGCCATCATGGCCGACTGCATGACCGACAACCGCAACCGCACGGTGAGCGACATCCGCCATGCCTTCAACAAGCACGGCGGCAACCTCGGCACCGACGGCTGCGTGGCCTTCATGTTCCAGCAGCGTGGCGTGATGATCTTCCCGCCGGAGACCGACGAGGACCGCCTCATGGAGGCCGCCCTGGAGGCCGGCGCCGAGGATGTCATCAGCCACGAGGACGGGTCATTCGAGGTACTCACCGCGCCTGAGGCATTCACCGGGGTCCGCGACACGATGGTGGCGGCGGGCTTCGAGCCGGCGGACGCCGAGGTCACCATGCGCCCGGAGAACACCACCGGCCTCGACGACGAGGAGGCCGGCAAGGCGGCACGGCTCATCGAACGGCTGGAGGATCTCGACGACGTCCAGCACGTCTACACCAACGCGGACATCCAGGCCGCCGCCTTCGAGGACGCCTGAGTCGGTATGCCGGTCGCAGGCACTGAACGCCGGGTGCTCGGCATCGACCCCGGATCGGTGCGCACCGGCTTCGGTATCATCGCCGTCGAGGGCAGCCACACCCGCTACGTGGCGAGCGGCGTCATCCAGGCCGGCAGCGGGGCATTCGCCGAGCGCCTGCACATCATTTTCAGCGGCCTCGCCGAGGTGATCGCCGAGCATGCCCCCGGCGAGAGCGCCGTCGAGGAGGTGTTCGTCAACCGCAACGTGCAGTCGGCCCTCAAGCTCGGCCAGGCCCGGGGGGCGGCGATCTGCGCCTGCGCCAGCGCCGGGCTCGCCGTGCACGAGTACAGCGCCCGCGCCGTCAAGCAGGCCCTCGTGGGCCGCGGCGGCGCGGACAAGGACCAGGTCGGCTACATGGTCCGCGCCATCCTGGCGCTGAAGGGCGCGGTGCGCGAGGACGCGGCCGATGCGCTCGCCGTGGCGCTCACCCATGTCCAGCAGGACCGATTCTCCGCCCGCCTCGCCGGGCAGCGTTAACCACAGAGGCCGCCACCATGATCGGGCGCATCGCCGGAACCCTGCTCGAGAAACACCCGCCGCTGGTCCTGGTGGACGTGGGCGGCGTCGGCTATGAGCTGGAGGCCCCCATGTCCACCGTCTATCAGCTCCCGGCCACCGGCGAGCCGGTCATACTGCGCGTCCACCAGGGGCTGCGCGACGAGGTCCCGGTGCTCTACGGCTTTCTCACCGAGGGCGAGCGCGGGCTCTTCCGCGCGCTCATCCGGGTCAATGGCGTGGGCCCGAAGATGGCGCTCGCCATCCTCTCGGGCATCAGCGCCGACGAATTCCGCCGCTGCGTCGAGCAGAAGGACACCGCCACCCTCACCCGCCTGCCGGGCATCGGCAAGAAGATCGCCGAACGCCTCACCCTGGAGATGCAGGACCGGCTGGAGGGCCTCGGCGGCGGCATCGCGGCGACGACCGGGCCCGCCGGGATGGCCGAGGCCGCCGCGGTGCCCGAGGACCCCATGGCCGAGGCCAGCGCCGCGCTGGTGGCGCTGGGCTACAAGCCCGCCGAGGCGCAGCGCCTGCTGAAGGGCCTGGAGGGCGAGAACAGTGAACAGCTCATCCGCGCCGCCCTGCAAAAGGCGGTACGCTAGCGGCTCGGAGCAAGGCGAGGGGCCATGATCGACAACGACCGCATTATCGCCAGCACCGCTGCGCCCGATGACGAGGCGGTGGACCGCGCCATCCGGCCGCGCCGGCTCAACGACTACATCGGCCAGCAGGCGGTGCGCGAGCAACTCGAGATCTTCATCGGCGCCGCCCGCGGCCGCGCCGAGGCACTGGATCACGTGCTGGTGTTCGGCCCGCCGGGGCTCGGCAAAACCACGCTCGCGCACATCATCGCCCAGGAGCTCGGCGTCAACCTGCGCCAGACCTCGGGGCCGGTCATCGACCGCCCGGGCGACCTGGCCGCCCTGCTCACCAACCTCGAGCCGGGGGATGTGCTGTTCGTCGACGAGATCCACCGCCTCTCCGCGGTGGTCGAGGAGGTCCTCTACCCGGCGATGGAGGACCAGCAGATCGACATCGTGGTGGGCGAGGGCCCGGCGGCCCGCTCCATCAAACTCGACCTGCCGCCCTTCACCCTGGTCGGCGCCACCACGCGGGCGGGGCTGCTCACCTCGCCGTTGCGCGATCGCTTCGGCATCGTCCAGCGCCTCGAGTACTACGCGGTGGACGAGCTCACCACCATCGTCAATCGCTCCGCGGGGCTGCTCGCGCTGGCCATCGACGCGGACGGCGCCGGCGAGATCGCCCGCCGGGCCCGCGGCACGCCGCGGATCGCCAACCGACTGCTGCGCCGCGTGCGCGATTACGCCGAGGTGCGCGCCGACGGGCATATCAACCGCGAGGTCGCCGCCGCCGCCATGGACATGCTCAAGGTCGACGACAACGGCTTCGACACCCAGGACCGGCGGCTGCTGCTGGCCATTGTCGAGAAGTTCGACGGCGGGCCGGTGGGCGTGGAGAGCCTGGCCGCCGCCATCGGCGAGGAGCGCGGCACCATCGAGGATGTCATCGAGCCCTACCTCATCCAGCAGGGTTTTCTGCACCGCACGCCCCGCGGCCGCATGGCCACCCGCAGCGCCTACGCACACCTTGGCGTGGCGCCGCCGCCGCGCATCGAGGACCCCACCGGCGAGCTCTTCGGCAACGGTTGAGCGGTTGCGCACCTCAGGCCGGCCCGTTAGTGTTCTCTCTCACCGATCCGGCCCATCTGCGCGGGATGGCTGGTATTTTCTGACCTGAAGGTGGCCGATGTCCGTTGATCTCTCTGTTACGCATCTGATCCTGGAGGCAAGCCTCGTCGTCCAGCTCGTGATGCTCATCCTGCTCGCCGCCTCGGTGGGCTCCTGGGCCATCATCTTCCGCAAGCTCCGGCAGCTACGCCATGCCCGCGACGGGGCCAGCCGGTTCGAGGACAGCTTCTGGTCCGGTGGCAACCTCACCGAGATCTACACCCGCTCCGAGCAGCCCGAACTCGAGTCCGGCGGCATGGAGCGCATCTTCCGCGCGGGTTTTCGCGAATTCAGCCGCATGCGCAAACAGAACGCCCAGCCCGACCCCACCATGGAGGGTGCCCAGCGGGCCATGCGCGTGGCGCTGAATCGGGAGATGGACCAGCTCGAGCAGTACGTTCCCTTCCTCGCCACTGTGGGCTCCACCAGCCCCTACATCGGGTTGTTCGGCACGGTCTGGGGCATCATGAACTCGTTCCTGGCACTGGGTGCCATGCAGCAGGCGACGCTCGCCACCGTGGCGCCGGGTATCGCCGAGGCCCTCATCGCCACGGCCCTGGGCCTGTTCGCCGCCATCCCCGCGGTCATCGCCTATAACCGCTTCTC
>CAJXND010000075.1 GCA_913056385.1 uncultured Ectothiorhodospiraceae bacterium | reverse complement strand
GCGATGTTCCAGGGCAGCATGGTCGCAATGGTGACACCCATGCACGAGGACGGGGCCCTGGATGAGGCCGGTCTCGAACGGCTGGTGGCGTTCCACATCGCCAGCGGCACCGATGCCATCGTGGCGGTGGGCACGACCGGTGAATCCGCCACCCTCGATCACGAGGAGCATTGCCACGTCATGCGCCGCACCGTGGAGATCGCCGCCGGGCGGATCACGGTGATGGGCGGCTGCGGGGCGAATTCCACCTGGGAGGCGCGGCAGCTCACCGAGTGCGCGCTGGAGGCGGGCTGCGAGGCCGCGCTGCTGGTCACCCCGTACTACAACAAGCCCACCCAGGAAGGGCTCTATCAGCACTTCCGCCACGTGGCCGATGCGGTGCCCATGCCGCAGATCCTCTACAACGTCCCCGGGCGGACCGGCGTCGACCTGCTGCCGGAGACCGTCGACCGGCTGGCGGATACCTCGAACATCGTCGGGATCAAGGAGGCCTCGGGCAGCCTGGAGCGCGCCGAGGAGATCATCGAGCGCTGCGGTGACCGGATCGATGTCTACTGTGGCGAGGATGCCCGCAATCTCGCGCTGCTGAATGCCGGCGCCAAGGGCTGCGTATCGGTGACGGCGAACGTGGCGCCGGGGCTCATGCACCGGATGTGCGCCGCCGCGCTGGCCGGCGATCAGACCGAGGCGGAGGCGCTGGACGCGCGCCTCGCGGCGCTGCATAACGCGCTCTTCCTCGAGACCAATCCGATACCGGTGAAGTGGGCGTTGCAGGAGATGGGCCTGATCGGCCCGGGGATGCGCCTGCCCATGACACCGCTCTCCGAGCCGTACCACGAGACCGTTCGGCAGGCCCTGAAGCTGGCGGACGCACTGTGAGACATCTCGCTGCAATGACCCTGGCCGCCCTGCTGGCGGGCTGTAGCTGGGTGGGCGGCGAGCCCACCGAGGAAGAGCGCCTGGCGGAGCGGCTGGCCCAGCCGCCGGACGTGCTCTCGGATGCGCAGGTGAGGACCTCGTCATCCCAGCGTGGGGATGAGGCCGTTGTGGAGCGCGACGGCGTGGAAATCGTCGGTACGCGGATCGAGACCGACCCCGAGTCGGCACTGAGTGATGTCGACGGCCGCCCGGTTCTGGATCTGGGACTGCCGCTGGAGGCCGGCTGGGCCATCGTCGGTCGGGCGCTGGATCGCATCGGCTTTGAACGGGTGAGCTCGGACCGGGCGGCGCATAGCCACCTCATCCGCTACGACAGCGCGATCGTCGACGACGAGGCGACGCGCGACGACGAGGACGGTGACGGCATGCTCGCCTCACTGGCTTTCTGGCGGGATGACCCCGAGTCGGCGCCCCGCGACTACCGCATTGCGGTGGTGGAGCGCGGCAAGGGCTCGCGGGTGAGTGTGCAGACGCCCGAGGGCGAACCGGCCGCCCGGGGCGCCAGCCGTCAGGTCCTCGCCGTGCTTGCCGAACAACTGAAGCCCTGACGCCATGCTGATTTTCCTTGCCGATGCGCCCCGTGAGCCGGTGCGCGATGCGCGCCTTTTGCAGCAGGCCCGCGCCGCGGAACCGGCCGCCGCCACGATCCATGCGCGCAGCCTGTATTTCGTTGACCCGGAACGCTCGCTGAGCACGACGGAGCTCACCCGCCTGCGGGCCCTGCTGGGCGCGCATCCCCTGGATGAAGGCCGCGATGTCGACGGCCCTGCGCTGATCGTGGTGCCGCGACTCGGCACGATCTCGCCCTGGGCCAGCAAGGCCGGTGATATCGCGCATCACTGCGGACTCACGGCGATCCGCCGGGTCGAGCGGGGCACGGCCTACACGCTGACTGATGCCGCGGGCAACGCACTGGACCCCCGCGAGCGATCCGCACTGGCAGCGGCCCTGCACGATCGCATGACCGAGTCGGTGCTGAGCGATCTGGACGAGGCCGAGGGGCTGTTTGCCGAGCACTCGCCGCGGCCGTTGCAGACCATCGATCTGCTGGGCGGCGGGGCAGCGGCGCTGGCCGCGGCGGATGCCGAGCTCGGGCTGGCGCTGTCGGACGACGAACGCGACTATCTGGTGGAGAACTACCAGGCCCTCGGCCGCAATCCCACCGATGTCGAGCTGATGATGTTCGCCCAGGCGAACTCCGAGCACTGTCGGCACAAGATCTTCAATGCCGACTGGGTGATCGACGGCGAGGCGATGCCCGAGTCGCTCTTCGCGATGATCCGCCACACCCATGCGAGCCGCCCCGAGGGGGTGCTCTCCGCCTACAGCGATAACGCCGCGGTGGTGGCCGGTGGCGAGGTGGACCGCTATTTCCCCGGCCGCGACGGGGTGTACCGGCATGTGAGCGAGCCGGCGCATCTGGTCATGAAGGTCGAGACCCACAACCATCCCACCGCCATCTCCCCGTTCGCCGGTGCGGCCACCGGGGTGGGGGGCGAGATCCGCGACGAGGGGGCCACTGGCCGCGGGGCGCGGACCAAGGCGGGTCTGGCCGGTTTTTCCGTCTCCAACCTTCGTATCCCCGGCGCCGAGCAGCCCTGGGAGGTGGATCATGGCCGGCCGGGGCGGATGGCCTCGGCGCTGGAGATCATGCTCGACGGCCCGATTGGTGCCGCGCGTTATGGCAACGAGTTCGGCCGCCCCCAGCTCTGCGGGTACTTCCGCACCTACGAGCAGCGCGTGCCCGGCCCGCGCGGCGACGAGATCCGTGGCTATCACAAGCCGGTGATGATCGCCGGGGGCATGGGCGCCATCCGCCCGGGCCAGGTGGACAAGGGCATGGCGCCGCCGGGATCGCCCCTGGTGGTGCTGGGCGGCCCGGCGATGCTCATCGGCCTCGGCGGTGGGGCGGCCTCGTCGGTGGCGAGCGGGCAGAGTGCCGAGGCGCTGGATTTTGCCTCGGTCCAGCGCAGCAACCCCGAGATGGAGCGTCGCTGCCAGGAGGTGATCGATGCCTGCTGGCGACTCGGCGACGACAACCCGATCATCGCCATCCATGACGTGGGCGCCGGCGGGCTCTCCAACGCGCTGCCCGAGCTGCTCGACGACGCCGATCGCGGCGGTCGCATGGAACTGCGCACCATTCCCTGCGCCGAGGCGGGGCTCTCGCCGCTGGAGATCTGGTGCAACGAGGCCCAGGAGCGCTACGTCCTGGCGCTGGACGGCGAGCGGCTGGAGGCCTTCCAGGCGCTCTGCGAACGCGAGCGGGCGCCCTTCGCCGTGGTCGGCGAGGCCAGCGAGGAGCGGGATCTGATCCTCGGCGATGGTGAGTTCGACAACTATCCGGTCAATATCCCCATGGACCTGCTCCTCGGTAAACCACCGAAGATGCGCCGTGAGGTCGAGCATGTCGCGCCGCCGCGCCAGCCGCTGGGGCTGGTCGGGGTGAGTCTGGCCGAGGCGGCGGAGCGGGTGCTGCGCCTGCCCACGGTGGCCAGCAAGGAATTCCTGATCACCATCGCAGACCGTACGGTGACCGGGCTCACCGCCCGCGATCAGATGGTGGGCCGCTGGCAGGTGCCGGTGGCCGACTACGGCATGACGCTGGGGGATTACAGCGGCTATCGCGG
>CAJXND010000074.1 GCA_913056385.1 uncultured Ectothiorhodospiraceae bacterium | reverse complement strand
CCGGGGCCGAGTACCGTGACATTGCTGATGCCGCCGATATTGACCACGCAGCGGGCATGGTCGGCGGCGAACATCACCGAGTGGAACAGCGGGGCGAGCGGCGCACCCTCTCCTCCGGCCGCGAGATCACGCTGGCGAAAATCCGCCACCACCGTGATCCCGGTGGCCTCGGCCAGGCGACTGGGGTCGCCGATCTGGCAGGTCACGGGCGGTTCGGCCCGCGGGGCATGCCAGATGGTCTGCCCATGCAGCGCTATGGCATCAATCCCGCCGGCCGCGGCCTCCGTCTCGGCGAGGAGGGCGTCCACTGCCGTGGCATAGACGCCCGCCAGTTCCGCGTCCGCGGCCAGTACGGCCTGCAATGGGGAGTCGCCGGTCAGCCCGCGTAGCCGATGGGCCAGCGATGAGGAGTAGGGTTGGTGATGAAGGCCGGCCAGGGCGGGTCGACCGGCGGCGTCGAAATCCACCAGCGCGGCATCCACGCCGTCCAGACTGGTGCCGGACATCAGGCCGATCAGCCGCACGGGCCGACGGCCTACTCGCCCGCCTGGGCGACCCGCGTGCGGGTCAGGCTGTCCAGCTGCGCGACCAGGCTCGCGGTGCTTTGCTCGAAATCCGCCCGATAGCGTTCGGCGATGGGCTCCGCCTCGGGGAGGTCCACCGTCCTCGGGTTGCGGTGCACGCCATCCACCCGGAATTCGTAGTGCAGATGCGGGCCGGTGGACAGGCCGGTGCTGCCCACATAGCCAATGATTTCGCCCTGCTTGACCCGGTCGCCCACCGACTGGCCGCGGGCAAAGCCGCGCATGTGGGCGTAGAGCGTGCTGTAGCGGGTGCCATGCTTGAGGACCACGGTGTTGCCATAGCCACCCTTGCGACCGCGCTCGATGATCTTGCCGTCACCCGCGGCCTTGATGGGCGTCCCCGGTGGTGCCGCGTAGTCTGTGCCACGGTGCGGGCGTCTGGTGCCATAGACCGGATGCACACGGTTGGGATTGAACTCCGAGCTCACCCGCGTGAAATCGGTGGGGGTGCGCAGGAAGGCCTTGCGCATGCTGCGGCCGTCCGGGGCGTAGTAGTTGCTCTCGCCCTCGGCGGTGTCGAAGCGCAATGCCCGGAAACGCTCCCCGCGGTTGATGAACTCGGCGGCGAGGATGTCGCCATTGCGCACCTTGCGGCCGTCGCGGTAGAGCTCTTCGTAGACCACGACGAAGTTGTCGTTGCGCCGCAGGTCGAGGGCAAAGTCGATGTCCCAGCCGAAAATGCCCGCGAGTTCCATGATCAGGCGATCGTCCAGACCCGCCTGCAGGCCTGCATTGTAAAGCGAGCTCTCGATACGGCCCCGGGCCTCGGCCACCCGGCGCTCGAGCGTAACGGTCTCGACCCGCGCGGCCAGTTCGCCATCGCCGTCCCGCTCAAGATGCAGCGTGCGGGTCTCGTCCATGGCGTAGCGCAGCCCCAGGAGGTCGCCGTCAGGGGTGATCTGCAGATAGATCTCATCGCCCGGGAAGATGCGCGTGAGCTGATTCGCCGGATCCTCGGCGTTGACCACCTCGTGGACGTCGCGCGGCGTGAGGCCGGCGCGCTTGAAAACGGCGGCAAGGTTGTCTCCGTTGCGCACCGTCTCGACCGTCCACTCGGCGATCGGCTTGGCGGCCTGCTCTGCCGGGCCCGTCGCCACCGGGCCATCGTCCGTCGCCGCCTGCGGCGCCGGCGGCCGGGTCGCGGGCAGCGTCGGCGCCTCGTCAACGCCGAGCGCCGCCTGACGCAGGGCATCTGCATCCAGCCTGCCGGATACGGCCACATCGCCGAGGGTTGCCTCGCTCGTCGGGACCCCGGGCGCCGTTGGCAATGTCAGCTGACGCGCCCCGCTGGTTTCGGTGCTGTCCAGGGTCGCGTCGGAGCGGGGCCAGAGCAGCGCCCCGGCGATCAAACCGGCACCGGCCAGCAGCAGCGCGTTCCGGCCCGGTTTGCCGTTCGGAAAAAACCGGCGCGCACGCGATGTTGCATTCATCTTTTGAACCCGTTTGATCATGCGATCGAACCATAGCCGCGCGGGTCGGGCGGGTCAATCTGCAACCGCGGCCCGCCGGCGCCGGGTTCGGGTTTGCGTTAGACTTTCGCGCTCGGCACTTCAACGGATACGGGCAGGAGACGGGCATGAGCGGTGTGGACTCCGCACTGGCGGCGCTTTGGCGCGGGGCCGATGAGATCATTCGTGAGGACGAGTTGCGCGAACGACTGGCCAGCGGGCGTCCGTTGCGGGTCAAGGCGGGCTTCGACCCGACGGCGCCGGATCTGCATCTGGGGCACACGGTGCTCATCAACAAGCTGCGACAGTTCCAGGAACTCGGCCATCAGGTGGTGTTCCTGATCGGGGACTTCACCGGCATGATCGGCGATCCCAGCGGTCGCAGTGCGACGCGCAAGCCGCTGACCCCGGACGACGTCGCCCGCAACGCCGAGACCTATCGCGAGCAGATCTTCCGCATTCTCGATCCCGAACGCACGGAGATCGCCTTCAACTCCAGCTGGATGGGGCAGATGACCGCCACCGACATGATCCAGCTCGCCTCGCACTACACGGTGGCGCGCATGCTCGAGCGCGACGACTTCCACAAGCGCTACCAGGGCAATCAGTCGATTGCCATCCACGAATTCCTCTATCCCCTGGTGCAGGGATACGACTCGGTGGCGCTCCGGGCGGACGTGGAGCTGGGCGGTACCGACCAGAAGTTCAACCTGCTGGTGGGCCGCGAGCTGCAGCGCGAGTATGGGCAACCGCCGCAGGTGCTGATCACCACGCCGGTGCTCGAGGGGCTGGATGGCGTCCAGAAGATGTCGAAGTCACTGGGCAACTACGTCGGCATCCGCGAGCCGGCCCCCGAGATGTACGGCAAGCTCATGTCCATCTCCGACGACCTCATGTGGCGCTACTTCGAACTGCTCAGCTTCCGCCCGCTGGATGAGGTGGCGGGGCTGCGCCGGCAGGTGGACGAGGGGCTCAACCCGAGGGACGCGAAGTTCCAGCTCGCCGACGAGCTGGTCACGCGCTTCCACGATGCGGCGGCCGCCCGACAGGCGCACAAGGAATTCGTGGCGCGTTTCCGCCAGGGCGCCATGCCCAGTGAGATGCCAGAGCATACCCTCGACGCCGACGATACCGGGCTCGCCCTTGTGTCGGTCTTAAAGGTGATCGGGCTCGTGCCCAGCACCTCCGAGGCGCTGCGCATGCTCAAGCAGCGTGCGGTGCGCATTGATGGCGAGCGCATTGAGTCGCGGGATGCGTTACTGGCGCCTGGCGGCGAATATGTGTTGCAGGTGGGCAAGCGCCGCTTCGCCCGGGTCACCGTGCAAAAAAAACGATGACAGATTGTTGACAGTTTAGCGGGAAGGTGTAGACTTCTCGTTCTCGCTTCGGCGGGGTCAGCACAACGCTTCAAACGGAATGTTGACGGGCCAGCGCGATTGGTTACAATGCGCGGCCCTCGGTGGCGACGCCCACCGATTCAGGCCTGAAAAAAGGGCTTGACCCAAGGCGGCGCAGCGGTAGAATGCGCAGCCCTGCCGGCCACAACAGGCCCGGCGCTCTTTAACAAGATGGACCAGACAACTTGTGTGGGTGCTCGTGTCGGCATCACTGTTAACGCAGAGATATCGACCAGAGCAACTCAAATATGAGATGCCTTGTGTCGAGCCAAGATTTGTCGGCTTAACCGACTACTACTCTTGAACTGAAGAGTTTGATCCTGGCTCAGATTGAACGCTGGCGGCATGCCTAACACATGCAAGTCGAGCGGCA
>CAJXND010000073.1 GCA_913056385.1 uncultured Ectothiorhodospiraceae bacterium | reverse complement strand
TGTCTCAGCTCATTGCCATCCATGGTCATGGTATCGCCATTTCTCTTCAGTCATTTGGAGGACGAGGGATCAGGACCTTCTTTCCGACCCACGTTAACGCTGGACAGAGCTCGGAGGGACGCGCTCAGTCTCTCACGACTCGGCCTCGACGACCTCGGCGTAACCGTCGGCATCCAGCAGCTCACCCAGCACACCGGCATCGGCCATGCGCATCCGGAAGAGCCAGCCCTCACCATAGGGATCATTGTTGACCCGCTCCGGCTCCTCACTGACCGCATCGTTCACGGCGATGATCTCGCCATCCACCGGGGCGTAGATATCGGACGCGGCCTTCACGGACTCGACCACCGCGCATGACGCGCCGGCCTCCATCGTGCCCTCGGTTTCCGGCAGCTCGACGAACACCAGATCACCCAGCGAGGCCTGGGCATGATCGGTGATCCCCACCGTGACCGTGCCATCGCCCTCGTCCCGGACCCACTCGTGGGTCGCGGCGTATCGAAAATCGGTGGGGATTTCGCTCATATCGGTTTTCCTTATGCCACGCAAAAAGCCGTCAGGGCCGCCCATTGTTAATCCCGGCACAGCGCGGGCACATCACCCGCCGCCCCGGTTGCCTGCTTGAGCAGCAGTCGTCTGGCGGGCGGGAAAAGATCCAGCGCGGTGAGGCCGATATTACGCGCTGCCACCAGGGGAAGAAATTCATTGGAGAAGAGCCGCACCAGCCCGTCGGTAAAGGTGAACGTCCGGCGGTAGTCGCTGCGCCGGGAGCGCGCGTAGGCCTCCAGCCGCGACGGCTCGCCCGGATCCGCACCCAACGCTTCCGCCAGCGCCGCCACGTCCCGCAGTGCCAGGTTAAGTCCCTGACCCGCAACGGGATGCAGCGCATGCGCGGCATTGCCCAGGATAACCGCGCGTTCGGTGGCAAAACGCTCCGCTGTCACCGCAATCAGCGGGTAGACATGCCGCTGGCCCACCGCCTCGAGACGCCCGAGACGCCATCCGAAGGCCTGTTGCAGACGCGCCAGGAATGCCCCGTCGGACCATTCCCCGGCAACCTCGCGCGCCTCGTCATGGGGCAGCGTCCAGACCAGCGAGACCGCATCGTCCGGCGCCGGCAGCAGGGCCAGCGGACCATCGGGCGTGAACCGTTCAAAGGCAACACCCGCGTGGGGCCGCTCGGTTCGAAGGTTGGCAATAATGGCGCTCTGCCCGTAATCGCGGTCGTCGGTCTCGACACCGAGCGCATCGCGGGTGGCTGAGCGCATGCCGTCGGCGACGACCAGAAGGCGTGTGGTCAGCAGTCGCTCACCATCCTCGAAGGCAACCCTGACCCGGCGCCCCGTCAGGCGCGCCTCTCCGGACTCTGCGCCGTCATAAAGCGGCTGACTGTCGATGATGCGCGCCGGGCAGAGCACCGTGGCGGCCGCCTCCATGGCAGGACGCAGGGCGGCGCCCAGCACCCGATTGGGCGCGACATGACCGAGGGCGGGCAGGCCCTCTTCCTCGGCGCTGAGACGCGTGAACCCCCCGTGTCCGCGGTCGGACACGTGGATGCGCCGGATGGGTGCGACCCCTGGCTCGATGGCATCCCAGAGCCCGAGGTTCTGAAAGAAACGCCGCGAGGTGGGCGCCAGCGCCGTATGTCGATCATCGAAACTCGGTTGCTGGTCGGCTTTGGGCGGCACCGGCTCCACGACCGCGACATGGAGTCCGCTTCCACGCAGCGCCATCGCCAGGCTGGCACCGACCAGGCCACCGCCGGCAATCAGGACGTCGTAACTGGCTTCGATGGCACCGTGATCGACCGGCATTCCTACTACCCGTCCGTGTCGCGTCTGGGTCCTCGGATGATACGCCGGGCCATCAGCCCGGGCCACTCACCGCGCCATGGCCGCCTCGATATCGTCGATCGACTTGGGCGCCGCGGCCGTCAGATTGTCGTGGCCATCGCGGGTGACCACGCAGTTGTCCTCGATGCGCACGCCGATCCCGTGCCAGCGCTCGTCCACCGGGCTGTCCGGCGGGATGTAGAGACCCGGCTCGACCGTGAGGGCCATGCCCGGTTCGAGTTCGCGCCAATGACCGTCAACCTTGTAATCACCCACGTCATGGACATCCATGCCCAGCCAGTGCCCGGTGCGATGCATGAAAAACCGGCGGTAGTCCCCGGACTCGATCAGCTCGTCGACCTCGCCGCGGAGCAGATCCAGTTCGATCATCCCCTCGACGAGGACCCGCGTCGCCGACTCATGGGCGGCATTCCAGTGCTGGCCAGGGCGCACCTCGGCGAGTGCCGCATGCTGTGCATCGAGCACCAGTTCGTAGATCGCCCGCTGCTCGCCGCTGAAGCGCCCATTCACGGGCAGCGTGCGCGTGATGTCAGCGGCGTAGCCATCCAGTTCGATGCCGGCATCCACCAGCAACAGATCCCCATTCCGCAGCGCCGCCTGATTGGCGATGTAGTGCAGGACGCAGGCATTGGCACCGCCGCCGGCAATGATCGGATAGGCCGGTTCGCCGTTGTGGCGACGGAAATCGTAGAGGAACTCGGCCTCAACCTCGTATTCCATCATCCCGGGCCGGACGACGCCAAGCAGCCGCGCATGGGCCGCCGCCGTGATCCGGGCCGACTCCCGCATCCGGGCGATTTCCCCTCTCGACTTGATAAGCCGCATCTCGTGGAGCACATGCTCCAGCGAGACATACTCCAGCGGCGCCTTGATGCCGGCGCGGGCGCGTGCCCGCAGTGCATTGACCCAGCCGATCAGACGCTGATCGAATTCGGCATCCGCACCCATGGCGCAGTAGACCTTGCTCCGGCCCTCCATGAGGCCCGGCAGGATGTCGTCGATGTCATCAATGGGAAAGGCATCATCGGCGCCGTACGCCTCAACCGCGGCGGTCTGGCCGATGGTGCGCCCCTCCCAGGTCTCGCGCAGCGGATCCCGCTCGCGGGAGAAGAGGATGAATTCGCCCTGCTCTCTGCCGGGGACCAGCACTGCCACGGCCTCGGGCTCATCGAAACCGCTCAGGTAGAGGAAGTCGCTATCCTGACGGTAGGGGTGGTGAACGTCCCGGTTGCGCGGCCGCTCCGGCGCAGAGGCCAGCACGGCAATGCCATCCTCGCCGACATGACGCATGAGGATGTCGCGGCGGCGGGCATGTTCAGCGGTATCCATCCGGCGGTGTCCTTCTCGCTAGTGCAGAATATCCGGCCCGGTGTTATGCCCGGCATCCACGGGTCGCGCGGAGGAAGGCAGTGCCGTGTGCTCGCGAACCAGCAGCGTGGCGGCACGCAGGTATTCGACAAGCTCGGTGTAGGCGATCTCGCTGTCCTCGTCAGCCCCGGCATCCGTATCCACGCGGGCGATCTCGGTCAGATCGCTGATCACCTCGTTGGCCTCGCGTGGCAGCCTGGCAGGGTCATGGCTACCGGCCAGGCCGAGGCCGAAGAGGAACCCCTCGCACCACTGGCCGAGCGCCGCGGCGCGCTGGCTGATGGGCTGCTCGTCGTCGGGGAGGAGCAACTCGAATTCGAGGCTGTCGTTCTCGAGCCGATCCTGCGTGTCCTGGTACAGCGTGGAGAGGGCCTCCAGCACCTCACGGGCCGGTTCTCCCTTCGGTGACAGGCCATCGAGCACCTGGGCGATCCAGCGGGCCGCATCCGGTGTCTCCGGGCTGCAGAAAAGGCCACAGAGCATGCCCTGGGCTTCGGCAGCCGAAAGGTTTGCGTCCACGCCCGCCAGAGCGGCCGCAACTTCATTGTAGCGCTCGGAATCATTCATGGGCATATTCTACCATTGGTGCTAGACTCGCAGTGATTACGCGGGGATATCTCAAGTGGTTGATTCCGTTAG
>CAJXND010000072.1 GCA_913056385.1 uncultured Ectothiorhodospiraceae bacterium | reverse complement strand
TCCAGTGATGATGGCGAGCCATCGGGCACTGCCGGACCGCCCATCCTGAAGGTCATCGGGCACAAGGCAATCAGTGATGTGGTGGTCGTCATCAGCCGTGATTTCGGGGGGATCAAGCTGGGCGCCGGCGGACTGGTGTGCCGCGCGTGGCGTGACCTGCCGCAGGTGATAGCATCCCCAGGGCGATTCCACTGACAGCCCGGCCGGCCCCGCGCCCTGGGTCACCGCCTACACCATGGAGACAAGCATGTCCTATACGATCAACCGGGTCATCGAGGATGCCGATTTCGAGGCCGTCGATGAGCGCACCCGCAAGGCGCTTGCCGATCACAGCTTTGGCGTGCTGACGGAAATTGACGTCCAGGCCACCATGAAGAAAAAGCTCGGCAACGACATGGCCGCCTATCGGATTCTTGGCGCCTGCAACCCGGCCATGGCCTGGGAGGCCATTGGCGTTGAGGAACGCGTGGGGGCGATGCTCCCCTGCAACGTCATCCTGCGCGAAGTCGCGGACGGCGTGGAGGTCAGCGCGGTCGATCCCGTCTCCTCCATGACCGGCATCGACAATCCCGAGCTCATGCAGATTGCCGGCCAAGTGCGCGACCGGCTGTCGGTGGTGGTGCAGGAAATCTAGCAAGCGGTGATGGCGTCGTTCATCGACAACCGCAGGGTCTGGCTGGCGCTTCTGCTGGGCGTACTGGGCGGTACGCGCATCTGGGTCATGGCTACCACGGGCGTGGCGGCCCTGCCGCACATCCTCGCGGCACTGACCCTGCTCATTCCCGGGGTTCTGTTCGGGGTTGCACTGCGCAGCCCATGGCCCGCGGCGGCCGGGCTGTTGGGCGTCATAGTGATTGAGCTTTCGTTGACCTGACGCCCATTTCAGGGGTCCGCCTACAAAAAACCGCCGGTCGGTGACCGGCGGTTCATAGACGCCGGACGCATGTCCGGCCGGGCAGGCTGTTATTAGCCGGCCTTGGCGGTCTTTTTGGCCGGGGCGGCCTTCTGCGTCGTCGCCTCGGAGGCCGTCTGAACGCTGGATTCGACGAGCTTGCGGGTCTCGTTGACGAAGTCCTGGTTCATTGCGACGACCTTCTCGGCATCACCCTTGACGCGCTCGCCCAGGTCCTGAGCCACGGCCTGCTGCTTCTCGGCGTACTGCTGCAGTGCCGTCGTGTCCTTGATGTCCAGCGCGGCGCGGGCCTGCTGCAGGCCAATCTCACCGTAGGTGCGCGCGGCTTCCATCTGCGCCTCGATCATCTTTTCGGCGTAGTCCATGGCCAGCTTGGCGTAGTCGCGGGTCGGTGCCATGAAAAGCTTCTCGGCCTGCTCGGTGTACTTGGTAAACATCTCGTTGTTCATCATGAAGTTGTTCATCGTGCTGTCCTCATCGGTCTTGCTGCGTGATAAGACGGCCATTTCCGTCTTGTTGCGGTGCAATATATCAAGACCATTGGTGCGGCGCAACAATTTTTCGCGACGGGTTGTTAACGACTGGAGTCGTCCGATGTGTTCCAATCAAACCCTGACCGGAACCCCGAACAACTTCTACAAGACTGGATCGCAATCTGATGCCCAAACAGACCATTGTCTTCGGTGCGCTACTGATCGTCCTCGGTGTCGGCGCCTATCTCGCTTCCGGTAGTCAAACGGCATTCATGCCTGCTTATCCGGGCATTCTGCTCGTTGTTCTGGCTGCGCTTGCAGGTGCTTTCCAGAATGCGCGGCGGCACTGGATGCATGCGGCCGCTGCGGTTGCGTTGCTGGGGGCTTTGGCGCCCGCATCCGCGTTAGTCGTGAGAGCCGCGGAGATGAGCCCGCTGGCGCTGTTGGTCAACGTGGGGATGCTGGGGCTCTGCGCCATATTGTTGGTTCAAATGATCCGCTCTTTCATCGCCGCACGTCGTTCTGTCTGATCCTCAGATGAGGCGGCTCCCGTTAGGCACAACGGTATCGGGCCCACAAAGTACGATGGCCCCGTCCTCCCGGTGGAATCCGGTGACCAGGCACTCCGACATGAACGGCCCGATCTGCTTGCGCGGGAAGTTGACGACGGCGACCACCTGGCGGCCGAGCAGGCTTTCCTGGTCGTAGAGGTCGGTGATCTGAGCGCTGGACTTGCGCTCGCCGATCTCCGGGCCGAAGTCGATGCGCATGCGCCATGCCGGTCGTCTTGCCTCCGGGAATGGCTCAACGGCGATGACCGTGCCGACCCGAATCTCGACCCGTGCGAAGTCCTCGAACTGGATGGTGTCCATGGTGGGTATGTCTCAGTGCCTCGTGGAAGGAATGGATTATTGTGTGCGACATATGGATCCAGCGCGAAATACAGCTTGCCCGCCCGCGGGGCACCTCAATCTGGGGACCTGGCAGGGCATCTACCTGTGTGAGCATCGCGATCACGGCGGGCCGCGAACCCTGTTGCTCACGCTCTCGGGTGGTCGTCAGCGGAACGATTCCGACTGACCGGGTGTCTAGTCGATGAGGCTCAGAGATGGGCCGGGGGGATTTGATCCAGCTTGCCGCCCCCGCCATACCGGCAAACGCGGCTAAACCGGAGGCGACTTTCATGTCATCCGATAACCTGCCTTCCCATTCGGCTGATCAAGCCGATTACGTCAACTACAACATCCGCTTCCACCCGATTGCACCGGCACCCAGTATCCCGGTGATTGCTGCCTGGATTCGAGCCAATGGCATCGATGCGCGGCTGTTTGATACCTATGATGGTGGTGGCAGCACCGGGCTGATTCTCGAGTGCACCCATCTCCAGGATCTGCTGGCCTTTCAGCGGACCTTCCTGGATAGCCATCATCGCCATGGCTGGGCCGAGGATGCCAGCGGTGCTCGACACCGGTTCTGCATTGAGGCCGATGAGGTTGTGTTTGCCGGGGAGGGCGAGTGATGCTCAATGCCAACACCCCGGATTTCGCGCGCATTCACGAATTCTACGACCCGGTGGAGATCTGCTTTCTCTGCGACTATCTGCGCATACCGCGGCCGGATCAGCTCGCATCGATATCGCTGAAGGTCGGGCCCGATGACCGCCAGGGGCAGAGCGATGATGGCTTTGTCCGGCCGGTACTCGGTGCCGGCGGCTCAGATACCCTGATCATCGAGAATGCCGTGGCCAGGCTCGCACTCAACGCCATCGAGGAACGTCTGCCCCGATGGTTCGGCCGCAACGCGGCGGGTGAACAGGTCAGCTCCCGTCGGCCGAAACATGCACGTCACACAACCACTCCACTGGAGCCCAGTTACCTTTTTGGCATCAACTGGGCGAGCACTGGCCCGGGGCTGGACTGGCCAGAGCACTATCATGTCGCGTATTTCCCCGGCTTTGAGGTCCTTGTGGTCACCGCGTCGCAGGACTCCACCGATGTGCATGGCTACCTCGATCAGGCGATTGGCTGGTTTCCCGCCTCGGCCAATTTCGAGGACAGTGTAGAGACGATCATCAGCGGATGGTGGCAGTCCCAGGCGTCATGCCTGCAGGAGCATTGGGAAGCATTGCTCGGCGAGGGGCTGATCGATGCCGGTCGGGCCATCTGCTGGGCCGACGCCGTGTGGTGCAGCGACGATGAGGATGAGGAGTGGATTGACTAGGCCAACGCCCGGATCGTCACTCGCTCGACTCAAGTGAAAAAACGACCGTCACGCGGGCATGGTCAGTGACCATGCCCGGCTCAATGGACGGAGTTCCTCCATCGCGCCCCGGCCCGGTGGCGCTGAGTGCCTCGGCGCGGACCGGTCGTGGCGATGGTGCCTCCATCTCGTGGATGCACAGCGCCTCGCTCGCAGCGGCACTCGTCTGCGCGCGTTCGATAAAGCGGGAGCGGATATCGACCCGGGTGGCCGCGCGCTCCACGTGCGCCTCGCCGTGGGCGGTGAGTGTCGTGACATCCTCGACGCACTGCAATGCGGGCTGGGCATGAGCGATGCTGATCGCGCCCAGCGCCACGATGAATGCGATCGGGATACGATAGAGCCTTTGGATACCCAACATCCGGTTGCCGCCTCGTCGTGATGGCTACCGGTATAGAGTAGCGGTCCGGGCGTGGCGCGGGAAAGGCACGGTAATCGATTGTCACGGTATGAACGGCTCAGCGCAGAGGGCGCGCTCCTGCGCCGACAGCAGGTGCTTGTGCTGGGGGCACCCACATTGTTCCTTGCGGTCGCGGCCTACGCGCTGGCGGACAGTCCTGCCAATGGGCTGATGTCGGTCGTATTGGCCCTGGTGCTGACACCGCTGGGCCTCCACGGGCTCCTGCTGCTGGCGTCGCTGCGATATCGGGTCGCCTGGCAGCGATGGTCGCAGATTCGCGCCGAACTGGCTCGACTGCAGCAGGCGTTGGCCGACCGCTTCGATGCGTTCCGCGTCCGTGCCAGCGGTGAGTCGTTCAAGAAAGCTTATGGTCTTGCCGGACGTGATATCCGGAGCCTGGAGGAGGCGCTCGCCG
>CAJXND010000071.1 GCA_913056385.1 uncultured Ectothiorhodospiraceae bacterium | reverse complement strand
TGCCAGCGGTGAGTCGTTCAAGAAAGCTTATGGTCTTGCCGGACGTGATATCCGGAGCCTGGAGGAGGCGCTCGCCGTCGGGATGCATCGCGAGCGACGCGAGGTCTTCGTGACCGCGTTCATGCGATCCGGCATCGTTGTCCGTGTCACGGCCTCGATCGGCTCCTCGTATCGGTGCCGTCCGGCGGATGACCCGGGGAAGTGGGGTGATCATGTCGACCGCCTGCGGTGCGATGAAATACGCCAGTACCACAACCATCCCGTCCATGAGGGCAGTACGAGGCCCTCCGCCGGCGATATCCGGACCAGCCGGCAGTTCGAGAAGCTGCTGGGCCCCCATGCACCGAAATTGCGGTCGTTCATCATCTGCTGGAACCACGTCGGTGAATGGCGGGTCGTCGAGTACGATGCCCGGGGTGAGCACTGGATGCATCACGCGTTTGATATTGCGCGATCCACCGACAACCCACGAGGTCAGGCATGAGAACACTCGCGGCGCTTTTAATCACAATAGCGGTGGCATGGAGCCCGATGGCATTCGCTCACTCCGAGCAGCGCGACACCGTGCCGGCGGATGGGGCGCAACTCGAGGTGTCGCCGCCACTGATCTGTTGCGCGTGGACCTGCCCGAGTTGCCAGCGGGTGACTATCTCTTTGAATGGCGGGGGCTTGCCACCGATGGTCATGCCATGTCCGGTGAGCTCGAGTTCTCGGTAGCGGGGAGTTAATGCTCGACGGGCTGGCGGTGGTTGCCCGCGCCGTCTTCTACGCCGGCGCATTACTCGCGGCCGGATCCGTGCTGTGTCTGTGGCTGCTCTCCACGCTGCCTGCGGCGGAAAGACAGGGACTGCGAGTGGTCGCACCGATTGCCGCGCTGGCCGCTCTCGTCGCGGCCGGGGTGGGCGTGGCGCTGGAGGCGGTCTTTCTGGCGGGGAATGACTGGGGCGCGGCGCTGGATATGGAACTCGTCGGGTTCATCCTCGACGGGCCAAAGGGGCTCTCGCTCGCCGTTCTCGTCGCGGGGTTGATAATGACCTCGCTCATTCTGTTGGCCCGTCGGGCGGCTGACTGGCTGGCGCTGGTCGGCGTATTCGCCATCGCCGTCAGCTTCGGGCTGACCGGCCACACCCGGGCCGCACCCGGCGTTCTCTTGAACGCCCTTGTCGCCCTGCACGTGCTCCTGCTCTCGTTCTGGCTGGGCGTTTTTGTCCCGCTCTACCGGATGAGCCGCGGGGATCCGATGCGGGCCGGCGCGGTGGCGCATCAATTCGGCCGCCAGGCGGTCTGGGCCGTCGTCGGGCTCGCGGCTGCGGGGCTGATCACCCTGCATCAGCTCACCGGTGGCCTGGTCACTGCACTGGCAACGCCCTACGGCCAGATCTTTGCGGTAAAGCTCTCGCTCTTCGTGCTGGTCATGGGTTTTGCCGCCTACAACCGACTCAGGCTCACGCCGGCGCTGCTGCGTGGCGAGGCCGCAGCAATAGCCCATTTGCGCAACTCACTCAGGCTGGAGGCGGGTCTGCTTGTTACGATTCTATTCGTGACCGCCACCGTGACCACGGTGACCGGACCCGGGGTATCTTGACGGCCAGCTGGTCTGCCTCGCGCCGATTCAGGGCGGGAAAGCCCCGATGACGCTGACCGATCCATCGGCATCGGGGCGCACGACAACCCCTTCGCCGGAGCGGACGCCGCGTCCGGTGGCTGCCCGGATGTTTACCTGATGCGTGACGAGGACGGCGGGGCCGCCGCCGGCAAGCTCGCCAAGTAGCCGGCGCAGTTCAGAGACGATTTCGTCGCGTTGCGCCCGATTCTGAAAGAAGCTGTTCAACCCCGGGTTGGGTTGCGGCTTAGTGAGCGCCATTTCGCGCGCCGTGTCCCGGCAGCGGCACCAGTAGCTTGTGTAAACCGCGGCATTCCCAAGATCTTCGGCACGCAGCAGCTCACCGATGGCCCGCGCCTGCTCGCGGCCTTCTTCCGACAGATTGCGCTGGGTGCTGCAGTCCTCGACATCGAACGCCGGCGGGTCGCCGAAGCCCGGGGCGATGGCATGCCGGAGCAGCAGGACATGATCGCCATCGCGGAGGGCGTCGAAGATGTCTTCGCTGGCGAGGGCGCTGCTGCCTAGCAGCGCCGTCACCAGGAACAGGAGAAAGGATTTCATCGGAAGCCACCTCTGTCCTAGACGGACACCCTGCCATAAGTGGCTTTCCAGATCCCCGCATCGTGCTACATCCGCCCGATGTACTCCATCTGATCCCGGACGCCAGCGGGGACGTCCTTGACCAATGCCACCTTGAGGACTCGGCCGCCGTCACTGTCGAGGCTCACCTCATCGCCCAGCGCGACATCGATCGAATCGGGCTTGAGGTTGTACATCGCGCCGGTCATCGGGTCGACGACGAGCCAGCCGATCAGGCCGCCGAAGACCAGATTGCCAGCCACATACCAGCCATTCGGCCGCGACTCGATAAGGATTTCGCGGGACTCGAACCCCGGCTTGCTCACGTCCACCGTGTAGGTTTTGCCGCCGAAATAGCTTCCATCCGACTTCTTGAGCTGGACCGTCACGGGTGTCTCGCCGGAGTGGATCTCTTCGCTCTGCTCATCCGTGATGGTCACCTGCGCATCGTCGGGTGTGCTGTTGATGGTGACCGCCTGTTCCCGTTCGCCGACGATCGAAGCACACCCGGTGAGGATGGCCGTGAGTCCGATGGCAGTGAATGAAAGTGCGCGCATTGCGTTGTCCCTGCATGGCAAATGGAAGCGACACGGTAGATCTCCGCAGCGACGGCTCGCGTCGTAGCAGTGGCGAAGCGCTGTTGGTGTCAGTAACGGAAACTCAGGCCGAGGTTTCCACCGAGTTCGGTGTGGGCGCCAGCGACGAGGCCGACGGATTCGCTGATGGGCAGCTCGTAGTAGATGCCGGCATCGGGCCGGATGACGTTGTCCTCGTTTTGCTTGTACAGCCACCCGGTGATGTTGGAGCGGGCGATCTCACTCTCCTCGTAGAACGTGACGCCACCAGCAATCCACAGCGAGCCATAGCGGCTGGGGATCAGGCGATAGGCGAGATCAAGGGAGACCAGGCTGCCGATGCGCTTCTTGCCGAGGTTGGTGTAGTCATAGTGCGGCACCGGGTAGTCCCGCACATCGCTGTCGGAGTAGTCGCTGTTGAAAACGGCGCCGATGATGAGCCCCAGGTCGTCGCCCATCAGCCCGATATAGGCACCGCCCTCACCATCGGCCTCGGCGCCACCGACCCAGAGGTCTGCTGCCGCCGTGCCGCTGATTGCCAGTGCGACGAATGCCGCGAGCAATGATGCTCTGATCAGCCTCAATGACGAACGCATGATCCCGACTCCCGTGTTCGTGAACGGAGTTCGAGGAGACCATGCGCACCCGACAGGCAATGTCGGTCTTAATGCGGCGCCAAGGATGCCGCCCTAAAGCCAGCGGCGCGTCCGGCGGCAGTAGGCCCGATAATCCTCGCCGAACTTCATCGCCAGAGCATCCTCCTCGGGTCGGATCTGCCAGTAGGTAAGCGCAATGGTGAAGGCTGGCAGCACCACCAGGCTGGCGAGGTTGTCAAGCCACAGGATCCAGGCGAACAGCAGTACTGCATCGGCCAGGTAGATGGGGTTGCGGCTGCGGGCGTAGGGGCCCGTGGTGATGAGACGGCTGGTCTGCTCAGGGTGCATCGGGTTGATGGTGGTATGGGCGCGCGCAAACCAGGTTGCGGACAGGATCATGACGGCCACACTGAGCGCCGCGAGGATGATGGCCAGCGTGGCCTGACCGGGCAGATCGACTCGTATCGCCGGCAACCATTGATCAATGGCCCAGGCACCAATGCCAGCCAGTAGCAGCAGAAGCGGGGGTGGCAGACGCGTGCTCATGCACTGATGATGGGGGAATGCCCTTTGGGCGGCAATGGGAGGGAGATGACCATGCAAGCGGCGCTGGACGAGCTTATTCGCCGTATCAGTCTCGAGCCGATGGAGGTGGGCCGGTTTCGGGGCGAATGCCGGGGCCGCCCGGGTCAGCGGGTCTACGGCGGGCTGGTGCTGGGGCAGGCCCTGATGGCCGCCGGCCGGACCGTCGACGGGGGGCGCAGCGCGCATTCCCTGCATGCCTATTTCATCCGCCCCGGGGACGAGGCCGAGCCGATCGTCTACGAAGTCGAGCGCATGCGCGACGGGCGCAGCTTCAGCACTCGTCGGGTGATGGCGATCCAGCACGGCCAGCCCATTTTCAATCTCTCCGCCTCATTCCAGATCCCGGAGGAGGGCCTGACCCATCAGTCCGAGATGCCTGAGATGCCGCCACCGGAAGACCTGGAGGATCAGTACGACTTCCTGATGCGCCACTACGATGAGATCCCGGCTGCCTATCATCAGCGTATCGCGCCGAAGTATCCGCTGCGTTTTCGCCTGACGGACCGGGCGCATCCGGTGCGGCCCCA
>CAJXND010000070.1 GCA_913056385.1 uncultured Ectothiorhodospiraceae bacterium | reverse complement strand
TAGGCCAGTAGCTCAATTGGCAGAGCAACGGTCTCCAAAACCGTAGGTTGGGGGTTCGAGTCCCTCCTGGCCTGCCACTTTATCCGGCCACCAACAGCGTCACGGGTTCCATGAGCGCAAACGATCAGACCGTCACCACCACCGGGATGGACAAGGCCAAGCTTACGCTGGCTGCCGGTGTATTCCTGGCGGGCGTGGTCGGGTTCTATCTGCTCGAGGGGCAGTCCGACCTGATCCGCGTCATCGGCATGGTGGCTGTCGCCGCCATCGCCATCGCCATCGCCATGACCAGCCAGCCGGGCCGCACCTTCTGGGCCTTCGCCCGCGAGGCGCGCCAGGAGCTGCGCCGCGTCGTCTGGCCCACCCGGCAGGAGTCCATCCAGACCACGCTGATCGTGCTGGTGATGGTCTTTATCGTCGGCCTGCTGCTCTGGCTGATGGATATGTTTTTCATGTGGGGCGTCGGCGCCCTGGTACGCCCTGGAGGCTGATCACTCATGGCAAAGCGCTGGTACGTCGTACACGCGTACTCCGGTTTTGAGAACCAGGTGAAGAAAGCCCTGGAGGAGCGCATCAAGCGTGCCGACATGGAAGACGCGTTCGGCGAGATCCTTGTGCCCACCGAGGAAGTGGTGGAGATGAAGGAAGGCCAGCAGCGCCGGAGTGAGCGCAAGTTCTTCCCCGGCTATGTCCTCGTGCAGATGGACATGACCGACGACACCTGGCATCTGGTCAAGGACGTGCCCCGGGTGATGGGCTTCATCGGCCCGTCCCGCGGCCGCCCGGCGCCGATCTCCGACGCCGAGGCCGACCAGATCCTCAACCGCGTGCGTGAGGGCGTCGAGAAGCCGCGGCCCAAGGTGCTGTTCGAAGTGGGCGAGGTGGTACGCGTCACCGATGGTCCGTTCAACGACTTCAACGGCGTCGTCGAGGAAGTGAATTACGAGAAGAGCCGGCTGCGCGTGGCCGTGCTCATCTTCGGCCGCTCCACCCCGGTGGAGCTCGACTTCAGTCAGGTCGAGAAGGCCTAGCAACGGCGGTCCGCCGCCCAGGGGAGCCAGGGTGAAAGCCCCTGGCGCTACCACCCACACCAGGAGTCCAGCCAATGGCAAGAAAAGTCGAAGCCTATATCAAGCTGCAGGTCCCGGCCGGGGCCGCCAACCCGAGCCCTCCGGTGGGCCCGGCGCTGGGTCAGCACGGCCTCAACATCATGGAATTCTGCAAGGCGTTCAATGCCGCCACGCAGGAGATGGAGAACGGCCTGCCCACCCCGGTGGTCATTACGGTCTATTCCGATCGCAGCTTCACGTTCGTCACCAAGACGCCGCCCGCCGCGGTGCTGCTCAAGAAGGCCGCCGGCATCAAGTCCGGCAGCGGGACGCCGAACACCAGCAAGGCCGGCACCGTGAACCGCGAGCAGCTCGAGGAGATCGCCCAGACCAAGTGGCCCGATCTCAATGCCGCCGACATGGATGCCGCCGTGCGCACCATTGCGGGCTCGGCCCGCAGCATGGGCCTCGACGTGGAGGGGATGTGACGTCATGGCCAGACTGACCAAACGCCAGAAAGTATTCGAAGAGAAGATCGACCAGGATCGGCTCTACGCCGCCGAAGAGGCCTTTGCTCTGCTCAAGGAGCTGGCCACGGCGAAGTTCACCGAGTCGGTGGACGTGGCCGTGAACCTCGGCATCGACCCGCGCAAGGGTGACCAGATGGTCCGCGGCTCCACCGTGCTGCCCAACGGCACCGGCAAGACCGTCCGGGTGGCCGTGTTTGCCCAGGGCGCCAATGCCGAGGCCGCCGAGGCCGCCGGCGCCGACACCGTGGGGATGGATGACCTCGCCGAGCGCATGCAGGGCGGCGAGATCGACTACGACGTGGTCATCGCCAGCCCCGACGCCATGGGCGTGGTCGGCAAGCTCGGCCGCCTGCTCGGCCCGCGTGGCCTGATGCCCAACCCGCGGGTGGGCACGGTGGCCGCCGACGTGGGCGAGGCGGTGCGCAACGCCAAGGCCGGCCAGGTGCGCTACCGCGCCGACAAGGGCGGACTGATTCACTGCAGCCTGGGCAAGGCGGATTTCGATCCGCAGGCCCTGGCGGAGAACCTGCGGGCGCTGATCAGCGACCTGCAGAAGGTCAAGCCGGCTTCCTCCAAGGGGGTCTACCTCAAGCGCGCCACGGTCTCGACGACCATGGGGCCGGGAGTGCCGGTGGATCTGAGCCCGCTGACCTGAGGTCGACGGGCTTGATGGGCGGCCATCCACGGGTGGCCGCTGGCTGTCGTCAAAGACGGCCGTCGAAGACCGTTTGGTGCGGTTCGCCGCATAAAGGCCCGAGGGCCGCCAACGGTAGACGGTGTGCCGGACAGGATGGGTTTCCTGCACGGGATCACCGTTACGGGGTGGAAGGGCGAAGGCCCGGAAGCCGTTACCAACCGCCGTTCCAGGAGGCATTTGAATGGGCGTAAGTCTGGAACAGAAAAAGCGGATGGTGCAGGAAGTCGCTGAGGTGGCCGGTCAGGCCCATTCCGCGCTCGCCGCGGAATATCGGGGCCTGTCTGCCGGCGAGATGGATACCTTGCGGGTTCAGGCCCGCGAGGCCGGTGTCTATGTGCGTGTGGTCAAGAACACCCTGGCCAAGCGCGCAGTGGAAGGCACCGAGTTCGAGTGCATGACCGATGAACTTCAGGGTCCGCTGCTGCTCGCATTCTCGCAGGAAGATCCCGGCTCGGCCGCCCGTGTTCTGAAGAGTTTCTCGAAGGAGCACGATCAGCTGGTAGTCAAGATGCTGGCCGTGGGCGGGGAGAAGTTCCCCGGCTCGGAAATCGACCGGCTCGCCACGCTGCCGACCTACGACGAGGCGATCAGTCGTCTCATGGCGACCATGAAGGCGCCGGTGCAGAAGTTTGCCACGACCCTGAACGAGGTCCCAGGCAAGCTCGTGCGTACCGTTGCCGCGGTCAAGGATGCCAAACAGTAGGGCTGATGCGACCCCTGTCGCTGCCGTTTGCACACTCAACTATCGAATCAGCCAGGAGACAAGACGATGGCCGTTTCAAAGGAAGACATTCTCGAGACCATTTCCAACATGAGCGTCATGGAGGTCGTTGACCTCATCGAGGCCATGGAAGAGAAGTTCGGCGTCACCGCGGCAGCCGCCGTGGCCGCTGCCCCGGCCGCCGGTGGTGGCGAGGCCGAGGCCGCCGAGGAGCAGACCGAGTTCGACGTGGTCCTCTCGGGCTTCGGCGACAACAAGGTTGCCGTCATCAAGGCCGTACGTGCCGCCACCGGCCTGGGCCTCAAGGAGGCCAAGGAGCTGGTGGAGGGCGCGCCCGCCCCGGTGAAGGAAGGCGCCTCGAAGGAAGAGGCCGAGGAGCTGAAGGGTCAGCTCGAAGAGGCCGGTGCCACTGTCGAGCTCAAGTAAGAGCCTGGTGGCAGCAACGCCGCGGGTCGGCGTTGACGGGGCTGGTGGCCGGTTCGGCCACCGGCCCCTTGGTGTTTGCAGGCAGAGCGTGCAAACGGAATCCCGGCGCGGCCGGCGTGTCCAAGTCTGCGGGGGTTTGCATCCGGCAAGTCTCCGAAGCCTTGCACACGGCGGAACCCAACCTGGTTGAGGAACCTCGATGGCCTATACGTTTACTGAAAAAAAGCGCATCCGCAATGACTTCGGCAAGCAGCCGAACATCCTGGATGTCCCCTATCTGCTGGCCTCGCAGATCGAATCCTATCGGGATTTCCTGCAGCTGGACCAGGACCCGGACAGCCGCGACGGCAAGGGTCTGCACGCGGCCTTCGACTCGGTCTTCCCGATCGAGAGCTACTCGGGCAATGCCCGCCTGGAGTACGTCCGCTACCGTATCGGCGAGCCCGCCTTCGATGTCAAGGAATGCCAGCTCCGCGGCCTGACCTACGCCGCGCCGCTGCGCGTGCTGGTGCGCCTGGTGATCAACGACAAGGACACCCGCACGGTCAAGGACATCCGCGAGCAGGAAGTCTACATGGGCGAAATGCCGCTCATGACCCGCAACGGTACCTTCGTGGTGAACGGCACCGAGCGGGTCATCGTCCAGCAGCTCCACCGCTCGCCGGGCGTGTTCTTCGATCACGACAAGGGCAAGACCCACAGCTCGGGCAAGCTGCTGTTCTCCGCCCGGGTGATCCCCTATCGCGGCTCCTGGCTCGACTTCGAGTTCGATCCCAAGGACTCGATCTTCGTGCGCATCGACCGCCGCCGCAAGCTGCCGGCCACGGTGCTGCTGCGCGCGCTGGGGTATGACAACCAGCAGATCCTGGATCTGTTCTTCGAGAAGAACACCTACCATCTGCGCAAGAAGGGCGCCGACCTCGAGCTGGTGCCCGAGCGCCTGCGCGGCGAGACGGCGACGTTCGACATCAAGGACGGCGAGGGCAATGTCATCGTCGAGACCGGCCGGCGCATCACCGCCCGGCACATCCGCCAGATGGACAAGGCCGCGCTGAAGAAGCTGCAGGTGCCGGACGACTATCTGGTGGGCCGGATGCTCGCCGAGGACGTCATCGACAAGTCCACCGGCGAGGTGCTGGCCGCGGCCAATACCGAGCTCACCGAGGAGCTGGTCCAGACGCTGCGCGACAATGGCGTGAAGACCTTCCGCGTGCTCTTCATCAACGACCTCGACCAGGGTCCGTACATCTCCAACACTCTGGCCATCGACACCACCACCACGCAGCTCGAGGCGCTGGTGGAGATCTATCGGATGATGCGCCCCGGCGAGCCGCC
>CAJXND010000069.1 GCA_913056385.1 uncultured Ectothiorhodospiraceae bacterium | reverse complement strand
GTGACGGTCACGCCCTCGGCGTCGATCCCGTCCTCGATCCGGCTGGACTCGATCAGGAGTTCACCGCTGCCCGCATCCTCCTGGACAACCTCAAGGCCGGTGTCATCGCTGTCGTCGTTGTTCACGGTATGCGAATCCGTCACGGTGACGCGGACATCGCCCGGGCCCTCTTCCTCGAAGACGGCGCCCTTGCCACCGTTATCCCGGGAGACGGCGCCCAGCATGGAACCGTGAACGTTGCCGGCATCCTCCTCCGACATCTTGAAGCCGTCATCGGCATTGCCGTAGGCCAGCGTGTTGATGTAGTGCAGGTTACCGCCGCCGGCGCCGGCCTCATCCATATCGACACCCTCATCGTAGTTGCCGCTGATGGTGCTACGGATCATCGTGAGGTTGAGATCGCCGGCGTCGGCCTCGTCGTAGTCGATGCCGTCGTCGACATCAATGCCAATCTCGTATTCCTCGACATAGCCGGAGTCGTAGAGAGAGACCTCACGCTCGAAGCAGCTATCATCCGGGGTCCCCGTCACATCCCCCGGAATATCGGCCCCGCGAACCTCACCATCGTCAAACTCCCCCTCGGGCCGGGCCGGCATGTACGACTCGAGCATGGCCGGGTCGCAATAGGCACCGTTATCCACAAACTGCGTGCCGATCATGGTCGAGTGGATGCTGCCGCTCTGGCCCTCATCGAGCTCAAGACCGTCGGCGCCCACCCGCGTGAACACGGAGTTCATGGCGGTGACGAGGATATCCCCCTCGCCACGCTCATCGACCCTGAGGCCGTCGGCGTCGAACTTGCCGTTGCCGACGCCATCGACGGTGACATCATGCAGGCGCACACGGATGGAGGCCGGTGAACCCTCACCGCCCCCGCCGGCACCGGCGCCACATGCATCGGCCAGCGTGCAGTCGGAGACATGAACACCGTGGTTTGCCACGCCTTTCACGGAAACATCATGCAGGGAGAGTTCAACAACACCGGTCTGATCATCGCGGACATCAATGAAGATCCCCTTGCCGGCGGTCTCGCCATTGTTATCGCCCCGGTTGAGGATGCTGAACTGCCCCGGGCCTTCGAAGTCTAGATCGCCGATGGCAACGCTCCCGCCATTCGCACTGACGAACAGATGCGTATTTTCATGCGTGCGGACACGCTGGCCATTGCCGATGATCTCCAGCGGCGCCTCGCCCTCGTAGACAAGGCTTTCGCTGATCACGATGTCATCGTCGGTGGCGATCACGATCTGCGATGGCGCATTCGTCCCGGCCGCCTGTGAGATGGCGGCGCGCAGGGAGCCGTCACCCGCATCCTGTGCATTGGTCACCACGATCGGGGCGGTCGTCTGTGCGGCGGCCACCCCGACGAACAGGGCGGAGAGCGCAAGGGCGCTTGTCACCTTCATTGCTTGATACCTCTTTGCGTGAACGGATTCATCGACACGCTAGTACCGGCCTGTGACAGCTGAATGAACGAACGATGACCGGATGAAGTAATGGCAGCCGGAAATGCGGAGGTTATACTGCGTTTTTGGGTACTTTCGGGGGCAACAAGATGCTGGAGCGATTCTTCGGACTGGCCGAGAACGGGACGGATATCCGTCGCGAGTTTCTCGCGGGCCTCACCACCTTCCTGACCATGGCCTATATTGTCGTGGTCAACCCGAGCATCCTGTCCGATACAGGCATGGACTGGGGGGCGGTGTTCGTCGCGACCTGCCTCGCCGCCGCGCTGGGCAGCCTGATCATGGGCCTCTATGCCAACTATCCCTTCGGGCTCGCTCCGGGCATGGGGCTCAACGCCTATTTCACCTACGGCGTCGTCCTGGGCATGGGGATCGCCTGGCAGACCGCGCTGGGGGCGGTATTCCTCTCCGGCATCCTGTTCCTGATCATTTCCGTGCTGCCCATCCGGGAATGGCTGATCAACGCCATCCCGATGTCACTGAAGATGGCGATTTCCGCGGGTATCGGCTTCTTCCTGGCCATCATCGCGCTGAAAAATGCCGGCGTGGTCGTCAACAGCGATGCGACCCTGGTCACCCTGGGGGACCTCACGGCGCCGCCGACGCTGCTTGCGATGCTGGGCTTCGTCATCATGGTGGCACTCAGCTATCGCAAGATTCCCGGTGCGGTGCTGATCGGCATCCTGGCGGTCAGCATCCTGGGTGTACCCTTCGGTGTCGCCGAGTTCGACGGCGTCGTCTCCCTTCCACCGGACCCGAGCCCGACGTTCATGCAGATGGATATCGCGGGTGCTCTGGAACTGGGGCTGATCTCCGTGGTTCTGGTTTTCCTGTTCGTCGATCTGTTCGACAGCACGGGCACGCTGGTCGGCCTCTCCCATCGAGCCGGTTTTCTGGACAAGGATGGCCGGATCGGCCGGCTGCGTAATGCCCTGGTGGCGGACTCCGGCGCGAGTATTGGCGGCGCCGTACTGGGCACCTCCACCACCACCACCTACATCGAGAGCGCCGCGGGCGTGAACGCCGGTGGCCGGACCGGGCTGACCGCGGTGGTCATCGCCGGGCTCTTTCTGCTCTCGTTGTTCTTCCTGCCCCTGGTCAGCGCCATTCCGGGCTATGCGACGGCACCGGCGTTGCTCTTCGTGGCCTGCATGATGGTCCGTGGCCTGGCCGAGCTGGACTGGGATGACATCACCGATACGGCGCCGGCGGTGGTCACCGCCATTGCCATGCCGCTCACCTACTCCATCGCCGATGGCATGGGGCTTGGCTTCATCACCTATGTGCTGGGCAAGACCCTCGCCGGAAAGCCCGGTCAGGTCCATATCGCAGTCTGGCTGATCGCGGCGCTGTTTGTCCTGCGCTTCGTATTCGTTCACTAGGCGGCGCCAGGCGGGCAGTCGCAGAGGCTGCCCGCCTGATCGACTCCTTGGTCCACGTAATCTATGGCAGCCAGTATCACGCCACGCGCAATGCGTGGCGTGCGATTGCGGCGTGCAACGCAATGACGGCCAGCGCCGCAATCAAATGAACCCCGAGCGGCGCGGAGACGGACGCGTAGATCCAGATCGAAAGCGGCAGGAACAGCGCCAGCGCCGTCCATAGACCGGGATTGTACCGCCGGAGCCGCACGGCCCAGACCGCATGCAGAAATGCATTCACGGCCAGCAGATAGCCCGCCAGCACGCCCCAGGCCGGATCCAGTCGATACAGATGGAACACCGCAAGCAGCAGGAACCAGACGAACACCACGTTCACGATCCAGATGTCCGCCGCGCTGAGCCCTCTGCGATCCGGGCCGAGAAGTCCTCTCAAAAAGCCGGCAAACCGATCCGAGTCATGCTCCTCGAACTGGTGAATCATGTAGACAGGCAACGCGAGATAGACGGGCAGCGCGATTTCGGCGTCGGTGAAGGGATAAATCCCGATGAGCAGCAATGCCACGGGCGGTGCCGCATACACCCAGTAGTGGAAAATACGGTTGAACAAGATAAAAACTCCTCTATCCGGCAATCATAGCGCGGCAACGCACATTCCGCTCGACACGGAAAAGTCACAGAGGGCGAATACTGTTGTTCCCTCATTCGGGTAACAGGACGGTGACTTTTCGATGAGCACAGCATCCGACGCCTCAATGCAGGCAAACACCCCCAACGCAAAAACCGTCCAGAGCTATATCGACGAAACACCCGTCTGGTCGGATGGCACCAACGTGCCGGCGGCACCCATGACGCGCATGCAGTGGTGGATCTGGACACTTGCCACCGCTGGCAAGTTTTTCGAGGGACTCGTGGTCTTCATGACCGGGGTTGCCCTGCCCCTGATCGTCGCTGAATTCGGACTCTCGGCCGCCGAGAAAGGTGTCGTCGGCGCCGCCACCCTGGCCGGTATTCTCTTCGGCGCCTCCGCGCTGGGCGGACTCGCCGATACCTTCGGTCGCAAGCACATGTTCATCGTCGAGATGATCATTTTCGTGGCATTCCTCGTCGCACTGAGTCTGAGCCCCAACTTCCCGCTCCTGGTGATTTTCCTGTTTGGCATGGGACTGGCGCTGGGCTGCGACTACCCGACCGCCCACCTGATGATCTCCGAGAGCATCCCCAGCCGCAGTCGCGGACGCCTGGTCCTGAGCGCATTCGGCTTCCAGGCGGTGGGCGCGCTCGCTGGCACCGCCATCGGCTACCTGATTCTCGCCAATCTGCAGGATGTCACCGCCTGGCGCTGGATGTACGCCACCGCGATCATCCCGGCGATCCTCGTGATCCTCGGCCGCTTCACGATTGCCGGGAGCAGCCACTGGTTACTTGAACGTGGGAAAACGGAGAAGGCCGAGCAGGAACTGACGAAACTGCTGCGGCGTCGCCCCCCCTACCCGAAGCAGGTCAAATTGCAGCCGGCGCTGGAGCGATCAACCGACCCGGATAACAGGAGCAGCTCGGGCGGTTACTCCGAATTATTCAACCGTCGCAATCGAAGGGCGACCGTGCTCGCATCGGTGCCCTGGTTCCTGCAGGACCTGGGCACCTACGGAATCGGCATCTTCACCCCGACGATCCTTGCAGCCGCTCTGGGCCATCAGACGGCCAATCCCCACAACATCACGGCTATCATCCAGAACGATATCCTGGCGGCGCGAGGCGCGGCACTCATCGATATCCTCCTGATCGTCGGCATCATCGCGGCGGTACTGCTGGCAGACCGCGTGGGGCGGATCCGCCTGCAGGTGGTCGGCTTCATTGGCTGTGCGGTGGGTCTGGCACTCGCCGCGTTCTCGCAGAGCGTCAGCGGGCCGATGCAAATGGCGTTGCTGGTCGCGGGGTTCATGCTGTTCAACTTCATGACCAACATGGGGCCCAACGCACAGACTTATCTGCTGGCCGGCGAGGTCTTCCCGACGCGAATCCGCGGACGGGGTGCCGGCTTTGCGGCGTCCTTCGCCAAAATCGGCGCCGTGACGACCGCTTTCCTGTTTCCCTTGCTGCTGGCACAGATCGGCACCCAGATATTGCTCATCATGCTGGTAGGCACTTCTTTGCTCGGGGCATTGATCACGTTCTGGTTCCAGATCGAGACCACCGGGAAAAACCTCGAGGCGTTGGACGTCTAGCGAAAACTTCGAAATGGTCGTCCGA
>CAJXND010000068.1 GCA_913056385.1 uncultured Ectothiorhodospiraceae bacterium | reverse complement strand
ACCGGGGTGGGGCTGCTGCATTGCGGCTGGCAGCACCGCGGTGAATCGCGTCCGGAACTCTCGACCCCGGGAGGCAATGGCTTCTCGGCGGTGTGGGGCCGGATGAAAGACTGGTTCAAGGGAAATTTCTGAATCGTTGACGGAGGGTGACGTGATGTTTGAACTAATGGATGCCTACAACCAGAACGCAGTGATCAAGGTGATCGGCGTTGGCGGCGGTGGCGGCAATGCCGTCCAGCACATGGTCTCGGCCGATGTCGACGGCGTCGACTTCATTTGCGCCAATACCGACGCGCAGGCACTGCGCAACAGCTCGGCACGGACGACGCTGCAGCTTGGCCAGGGGATAACCAAGGGCCTGGGTGCGGGCGCCAATCCCCAGGTCGGGCGAGAGGCGGCCGAGGATGACCGCGAGCGTATCGCCGAGGTGCTGGAGGGCGCCGATATGGTGTTCATCACCGCCGGCATGGGCGGTGGCACCGGAACCGGTGCGGCCCCGGTGGTTGCCCAGATCGCCCGGGAGCTGGGTGTGCTGACCGTGGCGGTGGTCACCAAGCCGTTTCCCTTCGAGGGCAACAAGCGCATGACCGTGGCTGACGACGGCATCCGCGAGCTGGAGCGCGAGGTCGACTCGCTGATCACGATCCCCAACGAAAAGCTGCTCTCGGTCCTGGGCAAGGAGCTGACGCTGCTGAACGCCTTCAAGTCGGCGAATGACGTGCTGCTCGGGGCGGTGAAGGGCATTGCCGAGCTGATCACCCGTCCCGGCCTGATCAACGTCGACTTCGCCGACGTGCGCACCGTGATGTCGGAAATGGGCATGGCCGTGATGGGCTCGGGTGAGGCCAGCGGCGAGGATCGTGCCCGCGAGGCGGCCGAGCGGGCCATTGCCTGCCCGCTGCTCGAGGACGCCAATATCGCGGGTGCCCACGGTATCCTGGTCAACGTGACCGCCGGTCTGGATCTGTCCATCGGCGAGTTCGACGAGGTCGGCAACGCGGTCAAGGAGTTTGCTTCGGATGACGCCACGGTGGTGGTGGGAACCGTCATCGATCCCGAACTCGAGGGCGAACTGCGTGTCACGGTGGTGGCCACCGGCCTGGCCCCGACCCAGCAGGCGGCCGAGCCGGCGCCGACGCCCCGGCTGGTCAGTCGCAACGCTGCCGGCGACGTGGACTACGACGCGCTCGAGCGGCCGGCGGTGACGCGCAAGCGGGCTGCAGCCGGGGGTGGTGCCGGCGCCGAAGCGGATATGGAATATCTGGATATCCCGGCGTTCCTGCGGCGGCAGGCGGACTGAGTCCGCCGCCGGGTGGCCTTGCCGCCGTTTCTGATACACTGCCCGGATATTTTTCGGGCGCGCGACCGCGGGACAGCCGAGCATGATTCGACAACGTACGCTGAAAAACAGCATCCGGGCCACGGGTGTCGGCCTTCATACCGGCGAGAAGGTCTACCTGACCCTCCGCCCGGCGCCGGCGAACACCGGGATCCGATTCTGCCGGGTGGATCTCGATCCGGTGGTTGAAATCGCCGCGCACCCGGAGAACGTCGGTGACACCGTGCTCTCCACCTGTCTCAGTCGCGATGGCGTGCGGGTCGCCACCGTGGAGCATCTGCTCTCGGCGATGGCGGGGTTGGGCATCGACAACGCCTATGTCGATCTCTCCGCGCCGGAGGTCCCCATCATGGACGGCAGCGCCGGGCCGTTCGTGTTTCTCATCCGCTCGGCGGGGACGCTGGAGCAGGACGCGCCGAAACGTTTCGTGCGGATCGTTCGCCCCCTCAGCATCGAGGATCCGGATGGCAAGCGGGTGAGCTTCGAGCCCTACGAGGGCTTCAAAGTGAGCTACACCCTGGAATTCGATCATCCGGTATTCAAGGCCGGAGAGCGCACGGCCGAAGTCGATTTCTCGTCCACCTCGTTCGTCAAGGAAGTCAGCCGCGCGCGCACCTTCGGCTTCATGCGCGATATCGAGTACCTGCGCCAGAACAACCTGGCGCTGGGCGGTAGCCTGGACAATGCCATCGTGGTGGATGACTACCGGGTCCTCAATGAGGACGGGCTGCGGTACCAGGACGAATTCGCCAAGCACAAGATCCTCGATGCCATCGGCGACCTCTATCAGCTGAATCGCAGCCTGATCGGGGCCTTTCATGGCTACAAGTCCGGCCACGAGATGAATAACCGGCTGCTGCGCACGCTCCTGCTCGAGCAGGATGCCTGGGAAGAAGTCACCTTCGAGGCCGACGAGGTCGCGCCCATCGCCTACGACCAGCCGCTGCCGGTGGCCTGATTCAACCGCGGCGCCGCGAGGCGAGGCGTCGCAGGGATTCCGCCAGGCGCGGGTCGTCCATCCCCCTCGCCGCCGACTCCAGATGATCGGCGGTTTCCGCACTCAGCGCCCGGCCCGACTTCCGGGGCGGTGACTGGCGCGCAGTCGCCAGTCGTATAGTCATTTTCTCCGGCCGTTCGCCGGCGAGCACAGCCGCGGCATCAAGCAATGCCGCCTGCTGGGCACGTAGCGGCGTCGACCAGGCCGGACTCTCGGCCGTGATCACCAGGGCTGCCGGAGACAGGGCCGCCACCTGCCAATGCCCATGCAGGCGTGGCGGCAGGACCGCGTTCAGCTCGCGGGTCGCGTCCGCCAGCCACGCCGTCTGCCTGCGAATGGCGGCGACATCGCCGGCGGACCGCCGCAGTATCCCCTGCAGTCGACCGGGGCCGCCGCCCTTGCGCTCGCTCATCGTCCGCTCCTGATTTTCCGGCGACTGATGCGCTATAGTAACGCGTCATTTCAAAGGCCTACTGGATCGGCATGCTCAGCGGAATCGCGAAAAAGGTGTTCGGCACGCGCAACGACCGGCTGGTCAAGCGCCTCCGCCGGCAGGTCAGTCGTATCAACGAACTGGAACCCACGATGCAGGCGCTCGACGACGAGTCGCTGCGTGACATGACGCGGATCCTGCGCGAGCGGGCCGTCGGCGGTGAGCGCCTTGATGCGCTGCTGCCCGAGGCCTTTGCGGTGGTGCGCGAGGCCTCCACCCGCACCCTGGGGCTGCGCCATTTCGACGTTCAGCTCATCGGCGGCATGGTCCTGCACCACGGCCGCATCGCCGAGATGAAAACCGGCGAGGGCAAGACCCTGGTGGCCACCCTCGCGGCCTATCTGAACGCCCTCACCGGCGAGGGCGTCCATATCGTCACCGTCAACGACTATCTGGCCCGGCGAGATTCCGAGTGGATGGGGCGTCTCTACCGTTTCCTCGGCCTCGAGGTGGGTGTCGTGGTGCCGGGCATGGATGGCGAAACCAAGCGCGCCGCCTATCAGGCCGACATCACCTATGGCACCAACAACGAGTTCGGCTTCGATTACCTCCGTGACAATATGGCGCTGCGCGCCGAGGACCGGATGCAGCGAGGGCGCCACTTCGCCATCGTCGACGAGGTCGATTCGATTCTGATTGACGAGGCCCGCACGCCGTTGATCATCTCCGGCAAGGCGGAGCAGTCCAGCGAGCTTTACCAGAGCATGAACCGGATCGTTCCGGCGCTGGAGCAGCAGGAAGCCGAGGATGGCCCCGGCGATTACTACCTGGACGAGAAGGCACGCCAGGCTTTCCTCACCGAGTCCGGCCAGGAGCGTGCCGAGGAGCTGCTCCGCGAGGCGGGCCTGCTGGGCGAGAGCGAGAGCCTCTACGACGCCCGCAACATCGCCATGGTGCATCACCTGAATGCAGCACTGCGCGCCCATACGCTCTTCCAGCGCGACGTCCACTACCTGGTGCGGGACGGCCAGATCGTGATCGTGGACGAGTTCACGGGCCGGGCGATGGCCGGGCGGCGTTGGTCCGAGGGCCTGCATCAGGCCATCGAGGCCAAGGAGGGCGTGGAGATCCAGGCCGAGAACCAGACCCTGGCCTCCATCACCTTCCAGAATTTCTTCCGGCTCTACGACAAGCTCTCCGGCATGACCGGTACGGCTGATACCGAGGCCTACGAGTTCCAGCACATCTACGGGCTGGAAGTGGCGGTCATTCCCACCCATCGGCCCATGATCCGCGCCGATCACCATGATCTGGTCTTCCTCGATCAGGACGACAAGTACCGCGCGATTACCGAGGATATCGAGGACTGCAACGGGCGCCGGCAGCCGGTGCTGGTGGGGACCACGTCCATCGAGAACTCCGAGCGCATCTCCTCGGCCCTGCGCAAGGCCGGTATCCATCACGAGGTGCTCAACGCCAAGCAGCACGAGCGCGAGGCGGGCATCATCGCGCAGGCCGGCCGGCCCGGGGCGGTCACCATTGCCACCAACATGGCGGGCCGTGGCACCGACATCGTTCTCGGCGGCAACCTCGATGTCGAGTTGGCCGAGCTCGGCGACGATGCCTCGGAATCCCGCCGCGACGCCCTGCGGGAAGACTGGCAGCAGCGGCATGATGCGGTGATCGGGGCCGGCGGCCTGCATGTCATCGGCACCGAGCGTCATGAGTCGCGGCGCATCGACAACCAGTTGCGCGGGCGCTCCGGCCGTCAGGGCGATCCGGGGTCCACGCGTTTCTTCCTCTCCCTGGACGACAGCCTGCTGCGCATATTTGCCTCCGATCGGGTCTCCGGCATGATGCAGCGACTGGGCATGCAGGAGGGCGAGGCCATCGAGAGCGGCATGGTCTCGCGGGTCATCGAGAACGCCCAGCGCAAGGTCGAGGCCCATAACTTCGACATGCGCAAGCACCTGCTGGAGTTCGACGACGTCGCCAACGACCAGCGCCGGGTGATCTACGCGCAGCGAAATGAGCTGCTGGAGTCGGAGGATATCTCCGGGACCATCGTCGACATGCAGAACGACGTGCTGGCGTGGCTGGTGGATGAGCACATGCCGCCCGGCACCATTGATGACCAGTGGGATATCCCGGCGCTCGAGGAGGCGCTGCATGCCCAGTTCGGCATCGAGGCACCGGTCCGGCAGTGGCTTGAGGCGGATGACGAGCTTGACCGCGAGGGCGTGCTCGAGCGCCTCGAGCAGGGAGTGGCGGCGCATTACGAGGCCAAGGAGGCGGAAGTCGCCGGCATTGGCGTGAACATGCGTGAGGTGGAGAAGAGCTTCCTTCTGCAGGTGCTGGACAACCAGTGGAAGGAGCATCTGGCGGCCATGGATTTCATGCGACAGGGCATTGGCCTGCGCGGCATGGCGCAGCGCAATCCCAAGCAGGAGTTCAAGAAGGAAGCCTTCCAGATGTTCCAGGAGATGCTGGAGGGCATCAAGCGCGAGAC
>CAJXND010000067.1 GCA_913056385.1 uncultured Ectothiorhodospiraceae bacterium | reverse complement strand
CCGTTCGATTTCGCGATTCAGTGCGGCCGCAGCCGTCTCCGGATCGGCATTCCCCACCGGTTCGGTGACCCGCCGCCAATGCAGGCGGTAGCCCGCGCCAGCCTCCAGCCGTTCTGCCCAGCCGATCACCACCGGCGCATCCGTGCGTGCCGCGAGTTTGCCGAACAGCGTCATGGTTTTCGCGCGGCGGCCAAAGAAAGGAACGAACACCCCTTCACCCGGCGGAGACTGATCCGGCAGCACACCCACCGCCTCACCAGCCTTCAATGCCTTGAACAGCGCCCGGATTCCGGACGGGCGCGCAGGCCAGAAGACCGCGCCGCTGCGGGATCGGCCGCGATTGAGCAGGACCTCCAGCTCTTTCCAGCGCGGCGGGCGATACAGGGCATGGAGCCTGACGCGCTGCGCGAGCCACATCTGGAGCACTTCCCAGGCACCATGGTGCGGCGCGATCACCAGCAGACCGCGGCCTTCGGCCAGTGCGGTATCCACCGCATCAGCGCCCTCCACCGAGCGGATCAGTTCCAGCACCCGGGGCACCGGCCACTTCCAGAGCGCGGCCAGCTCGAACAAGCCCTTGGCATTTTCCCGCAGCGCCGCACGCGCCAGGTTGCCGCGCGCGTCTTCGGACCAATCGGGGAAGCAGAGATCCGCATTGACGCGGGCAATATGCCACTCCTCCCGATGCAGCCGTTCACTCAACCAGGCAATGGCCCGGCCGAGACGATGCAGTGCGGGAAGGGAAAGGTGAGAGAAGAGCCAGAGGAGGGTATCGACGACCCTCCCCCGACCTCGCAGCGGGGGATTCGCATCGGCCTCCGCCGGTGCAGGGGTGTCGGGAGACGCCGATTTCACTCCCGTCGATGATGCTCGGCCAGCGCCGGATCGTCCGGATCAAAGTCGCGGATGAAGTACTCGGCGCCGCAGTAGGGACACTTCCCCTCGCCGGTCTTGTGGATCGGGATATAGACCTTGGGATGGCTGTTCCAGAGATACATCCCCGGCATGGGGCAGGAGAGCGGGAGGTCGTCGACGGTGACCTCGTAGCGGTTCTCGCTGTTCGGGTTGATCAGGTCGGGGCGATCATGGGTCTGTGGATCGGGCACGGCTATCTCCTTGAATCGGTCTCCGGCCGCCTCAGGCGACGGGCGTCAGCCATTCATGGTGGGCGTCGGTGCGTCCTTCCACCAGGGCAAAGAAGCGACTCTGGATATCTGTCGTGATCGGCCCGCGCCGGCCCTCGCCGATGACCCGGCCGTCGAGTTCGCGGATGGGCGTGACCTCTGCCGCCGTCCCCGTGAAGAACGCCTCGTCGCAGACATAGACCTCGTCACGCGTGATGCGTCGCTCGCGCACCTCGTAACCCGCCTCGCGGGCCAGGGTCATGATGGCATCCCGGGTCACCCCGGCCAGCGCGGAGTGCAGTTCCGGCGTGTGAATGACGCCGTCACGGATCAGGAAGAAGTTCTCGCCGGAGCCCTCGGCCACGAAGCCTTCGGGATCGAGCAGCAGGGCCTCGTCATAGCCGCAGGCAACGGCCTCCTGGAGCGCCATCATGGAGTTGATGTACTGGCCATTGGCCTTGGCCCGACACATCGCAATGTTGACGTGGTGCCGGGTGAACGAGGAGGTCCGAACACGGATTCCACGCGCCATGTTCTCCTCGCCCATGTAGGAACCCCAGCTCCAGGCGGCGACGATGAGGTGTACCTGCAGATTGTCGGCGCGCAGGCCCATGCTTTCGGCGCCGTAGAAGGCCATCGGGCGGATATAGCCGCTCTCCAGCCCGTTCTCGCGCACCGACGCGCGACAGGCCTCGATGACCTCCTCCTGCGTCCAGGACAACGACATGCCGAGGATCTTGGCGGAGTCGAACAGGCGGCGGACATGTTCGGGCAATCGGAAGATCGCCGGACCGCGGTCCGTGTTGTAGGCACGGATGCCTTCGAACACCCCCATGCCGTAGTGCAGGGTATGCGTGAGCACATGTACCTGGGCATCCCGCCAGGGCACCAGCTCACCGTCCATCCAGATCCAACCGTCGAGATCGGCCATGCTCATGCGCGGCTCTCCTAAGCGTTCTCTTCTGCCCCCGGTTCCATGACCGCGCCCCAGACCCCGGCGACCGCCGCCCGGGATTCGTCGACGGAATCGACCGATACGCGGGCCGGCTGCTCCTGGAGGGTCAACCGGTGGACCATGCCCCGGTAATGCCGATACGCATCCGCCAGCACCCGCGCCTGTTCGGTGGTGAACTCGCCCGACCGTTCAAGCTCATCGAGCAGGCGGATATTGTCCGTGTAGCGCAGCAGGCCGGAATACCCGCAGGCTCCGGCCAATACACCGTATTGAACCATGAATTCGATATCCGCGATACCGCCACGGTCCTGCTTGAGATCGAATGTGCCCTGCTCCGTCGAGCCCAGTTCGCGGCGCATGCGCTCCCGCATATGGCGCACTTCTTCCTGCAATGCCTGCCGGTCCCGGCGACGGGTGAGGATCTCGCGGCGCAGGGCCGCGAAACGGTCACGCAGGCCTTCGCCACCGACCACCATCCGGGCACGAACCAGCGCCTGATGCTCCCAGGTCCACGCCCGTTCGCGCTGGTAGTCGGCGAGGGCATCGATGCTGGTGGTCAACAGGCCGGACTGCCCGCTGGGGCGCAATCGGGTATCCACCTCGTAGAGGATTCCGCCCGGTGTGGGTGTGTTCAGGATATGGATCACCCGCTGAGCAAGCCTTGCGAAGAAAACCGCCGGCTCCACGGGCTTCTCCCCCGTCGTGGCCGTTCCCGCAGGAACCGGATCATGCAGGAAGACGATATCGAGGTCGGAGCCATAACCCAGCTCCAGCGAGCCGAGCTTGCCGTAGGCGATGACGCCGAAGTCCGCCACCTCGCCATCGGCACGCAGCGGTTCGCCGTAGCGTATACTGACCTGCCGCCAGCCCAGCGCGATGACCCGCTGCAGAACCACCTCGGCGATATCCGTGAGGTAGTCGCTCACCAGCATCACCGGAATGGCGCCGGCGAGGTCCGCCGCCGCGACCCGCAGCACCTGGGTCTGCTTGAACTGACGGAGAATCTCCATCTGTTGCTCGAGATCCTCGGGGTCAGCACTGGCCATCCGCGCGTCGACCTCGGCGGCCAGGGCCTCCCGGCTCAGCGGTGCATAGAGGGTACGGGGATCCAGCAGCTCATCGAGCAGCATGGGGTGCAGCGACAGGTAGCGGGCGATCCATGGACTGCCACCGACCAGCCGGACCAGCTGGGAGATCGCCATGGGATGCTCGTTGAGCAGCGCCAGATAGGCCGTGCGACGGACGATGCCATCAAGCAGGGTCAACAGGCGGTCCAGTGCCGCATCCGGCGCGTCCCCCCCCGCTACGGCGGCGAGCAGCATGGGCATGAGCCGGTCCAGCCGCGTCCTGCCCTGCTCCGAGAGCGCGCGAACACGGCTGCCGTCACGGAATCGCCGGATCGTCCGGCTGGCGGCATCCGGATCGGCAAAGCCGGCATGCAGGAGAATCTCGCAGGCGGCCTCCTCGTCCACGGTGTCGTACCAGACATCGCTGAAATCCGGCTCATCCGTGGTTTCGGCCTCATCCTCCTGTTGCGGGGCCACGAAGACCTGATCGAAATGACCCTGCACCCGGCGGCGCCAGCCATCGAGTTCTTCGCGCAGGCTCGCCCAGTCCCTGGCATCCATGGCCAGCACCAGACGGGCCTGATCGACATCATCGGTGGGCAGATCGTGGGCCTGCCGATCGTGCATGGCCTGAATGCGGTTCTCGATGCGCCGCAGATAACGGTAGGCCTCGGTGAGATCCTGCTGGGCATGCGCCGGAATCAGAGCCTGCTCGGCGAGATAGGCCAGCACAGGCTGAAGGCTGCGCTCACGCAGCGCCGGCTCCTGGCCGCCGCGGATGAGCTGGAACGCCTGAGCGATGAACTCCACCTCCCGGATGCCGCCGCGCCCCAGCTTGACGTTATCCGCGAGCCGGCGCCGACGCACCTCCCGGGCGATCATCGCCTTCATCGAGCGCAGCGACTCCAGGGCACCGTAGTCGAGATACCGGCGATAGACAAACGGCGAGAGCGTGTCCAGCAGTGCCGCACCCTCCGCCTGATCACCGGCAACCACGCGCGCCTTGATCAGCGCATAACGCTCCCACTCCCGGCCCTGCTCCAGGAAATAGAGCTCCATCGCCGGCACGCTCATGGCCAGCGGCCCGCTGTCGCCGTAGGGTCGAAGACGCATGTCCACCCGAAAGCACTGGCCGTCGGGGGTCTGCTGGTCGAGGGCGGCGATCAGCGAACGGCCCAGCTGCAGAAAGAACTGCTCGTTGGCCTTCGGCTTTTCGCCATCGGTATAACCGGGCTCGGGAAAGGCGAAGATGAGATCGATATCCGACGAGAAATTGAGCTCGCGACCGCCCAGCTTGCCCATTCCGAGCACGACCATGCGCTCGGCATTGCCGGCGCTGTCACGGGGGGTGCCCATCTGCGCGCACAGGCGCTGGTAGAGCCATTCGAGTGCCTCGTCGATCAGCACATCAGCCAGTTCCGAGAGATCCTCGAGCACCTCGTCGAGTCCGGCCCGACCGCTCAGATCCCGCCAGGCAATGCGCAGCATCTCCCGGGAGCGGAAGCGGCGCAGCTCACGAAACAGCGAGGATTCGTCATCAAGTCCCTCAAGCCGCGCCTGCAACCGCCTCCGGTGTCCACCACAAGAGTAGGAGCACTGCAGATCGCCCGTATCCACCAATTCCCGGAACATCTCGGGGCTGCGAAGACAGACACGGCTGACGAACTCGCTCGTTGCCCAGACTCTCGGCAACTCGGCGATCACGGCCTCGTCAGCAGGCAATTCTTCCCCTTGCGGGAAACGATCCAGAGCGATGTTGACAGCACTAAGTAGATCTTCTGGCAAAGCCGCCAAAGCTTTCGCGAAACCCGTGGGGAAGTTATTCAGAGTCATATGCAGGCCTAGGACTGTCCCGGTTTTCCATCCCGGTCCGATGCCTCGAAATCGGTGATATGTGACATCGGATCGTTGGCATTGGCGATGATGTGACGAAGATTCGTACAGGCATTGAGCAATCCGTTACGAGAACGGTGAAACAATCGGGTTGGACGGCTCCACCAGGGGCCCTTGTCGACATGTCTGTCACCAATCTGCGAATTGAGCGACGCAAGACGCGGCCTGACAGCGAAAGGTTCGATCCCGTGGATCGGGACCCCATGCAGGTATTGATTACGCACGAAAACATCAACGGGGTAGCTGAAGGTATGGCTTGCCGTGACCAGTGCGCGCGCCGCTCGCGGCGTGATCTGGTAAGCCGTCAGACATTGGGGGATCTTCAGGTAACGCACAATCGACCGACCATCGCGCTGCCAGCATCGAACCGAGGGTTTCTTCCGAGTCGCTTCGAGTCGGATGAAATCGAACCGGCCGCTCATTTCCTCGGCGACGGCAAGGACGCCGCCGGCATCTCCCATGAACTCAAGGTCATCCTCCATGATCACCAGTGGGACCCCGGTCTCTATGCAGTATTGCCACAATAGAAAATGACTGGCGTAGCAGCCAATTTCGCCCGGCACATGCGGACGTCCATGCTGGATCAGGAATCGGCGGGCACTGAATCGGCGAACTGCCGGATCGGAGGTATCACGCCCATCGATTGCGTCGAAGAACCGAAAATCTCGCCCCAACCGCGCAAACTGCTGCCGAACGGAAGCCCGGCGTTCGAATGAACCCTTAAGACTGATGACCCGAACTTCCAGCAATGCCTCTCCCCGCCCCATTAAATTTGTGCCGGATGATGCATGAAGCCCCAGCGATTTGAAAGCTCGTCACAAAGCCCACAAAAAAGCCCCGCTGATGACACAACGGGGCTCTGCTGGCGAACCGGCCCGCGGATCGGGCCGGCGGATCGGGCCGGCGGGCAGCCGGGAGCGTGATTACATCATGCCGCCCATGCCACCCATGCCGTCCATGCCGCCCATGCCGGCGCCGGCGTCGTCCTTCTCCTCCGGATGCTCGGCCACCATGCACTCGGTGGTGATCATCAGGCCGGAGACCGAAGCGGCGTTCTG
>CAJXND010000066.1 GCA_913056385.1 uncultured Ectothiorhodospiraceae bacterium | reverse complement strand
ACCAATCTGCGGCTGATCCTCCACAACATGGGGATTCGCCATGTGATCGTGGCCGGCATCTTCACCGACCAGTGCGTCAGCTCCACGGTGCGCAGCCTCGCCGACGAGAGTTTCGACGTGACCGTGGTCGAGGACTGCTGCGCCGCCGCCACCGATGACCTGCACCACAACGAACTGGTCAGCATCAACATGATCTACTGTCATGTGATGCAGCTCGACGATGTGCGGGGGTATCTGCGCGATTCGGGGAATTGACGTTGATCAACTCCCCGTCTCTGTCGTCGCTCCAATGTGGAAAACCACAATTAATCTCCCTAGGGTGCGCGCCTACACTCTGCGCCGCAGAGGCCGAGCACCGACGGAGTAGAGATGTCCCTCACCATTGGATCCATGATGGCGCTGTCCTTCGTGGTATCGCTCATCGCACTCGCTTTCCTGATCTGGGCCGTTGCCTCCCGACAGTTCCGCATGGACCAGGGGGACGCCGAACTCATCTTCCCCGGCGGCGAGGGGGGAGATCACCAGCCCGATGACCCCACGAGCTTCGGGTTCCGGGAGAAGGCGGAGCCCGGGGAGGGCACCGACACCCGCCATCGGATGCTGCTTTTCGCGCTGATCGGCTTCGGCACCTTCTGGCTGGTGTTCGGCTCGATCTTCGGCGTCATCGCCTCGCTCAAGCTCAATATCCCCGACTGGCTCTCCGGCTCGGCGCCCATGACCTTCGGCCGGGTCCGCACGGTGCACCTCAACACCGTGATCTATGGCTGGCTCTCGCTGGCCGGCATCGCCGTGGCGATGTTCATCATCCCGCGCATCTTCAAGACCCACCTGCGCGGCGTGAACTTCGGCTGGGCGGGGCTGGTGCTCTGGAACATCGGCGTCGCCGCCGGTGCCTGGGCCATCGCCACCGGCTGGACCGACGGCATGGAGTGGCTCGAGATCCCGCGGCCGATCGATATCATCCTGGCCGCCGGCGGGGCCTGCTTCGCGATCCCGCTGGTGATGACCGCGCTCAAGCGCAACGTCCACCACATCTACGTCACCGGCTGGTACTACCTGGCGGCGCTGGTCTGGTTCCCGGTGCTCTTCGTGCTGGGCAACCTGCCCATGCACTCGGGCGTCCAGCAGGCCACGGTCAACTGGTGGTTCGCGCACAACGTGCTGGGGCTCTGGCTCACGCCCATCGGCGTCGGCGCGGCCTACTACATCCTGCCCAAGATCATCGGCAAGCCCATCTACTCCTACCGCCTGTCGCTGCTCGGTTTCTGGGCGCTGGCGCTGTTCTACAGCCAGGTGGGCATGCATCACCTCATCGGCGGGCCGGTGCCCACCTGGGTGGTGACGCTCTCGGTGGTGCAGTCGGTGATGATGTTCGTGCCGGTGATCGCGGTGGCCGTCAATCAGCATGTGCTCTGGGCCACCAACCTGTGGGCGTTCAAGCAGTCGCTGCCGCTGCGCTTCGTGGCCTTCGGCGCGGTGATGTACACGCTGGCCTCGTTCCAGGGTTCGATGGAGGCGGTCCGGGCGATCAACACCGTGACGCACTTCACGCATTACACCGTCGGCCACGCCCACCTCGGCGCGTATGCCTTCGTCTCGCTGGTGCTCTTCGGCACGGTCTACTACATGATGCCGATCCTCACCGGCCGGCTCTGGCCCGCGCCGAAGCTCATCAGCCTGCACTTCTGGCTGGTCGCCATCGGCTTTGGCATCTACTTCATCTCGCTGACCATCGGCGGCTGGCTCCAGGGCCTCGCCATGCTTGATGCGAGCCGTGACTGGCTCGAGTCCATGCAGCTCACCCAGCCCTACCTGCGGGGCCGCACGCTGGGGGGCACGCTGATGACCCTCGGCCACGCCATATTCGCGATCAACCTGGTCTCGCTGCTGTTCGCCTCGCGTCGGGAAGCAACCCCCGCCGCGACCGGCGCGCCGGCCACCACCGCGGGCTGAGGACTGAACGATGAACAAGATCTTTCCGCTCGCCGTCGTCGCCTTCGCCATCCTCGCCTTCGCCACGCTCATGCTGGTGATCCTGCCGGCGGCGCAGATCCGCACCGTGGCGCCGGCCGAGGGGCTCGAGCCCTACACGCCCGCCGAGGCCCGGGGGCGTCAGCACTACGTGGATCTGGGCTGCTACTACTGCCACTCGCAGCAGCCGCGCAGCCCGGAACAGGCCCCCGATCTGCAGCGCGGCTGGGGCCGGCCGACCACCCCGTCGGACTATGTCTATGACAACCCGCATCTGCTCGGCACCATGCGCACCGGGCCCGATCTGATGAACGTCGGGGTGCGCATGCCCAGCCAGGGCTGGCACCTCACCCATCTCTACCAGCCCCGCGCGATCGAGCCGACCAGCATCATGCCGGCCTATCCCTTCCTCTTCGAGGTCAAGCAGAACCCCGACGAGGATGACGTGATCGTGCCGGTGCCGCCGGAATACGCACCGGAGAACGGCGGCACGGTGGTGGCGAAGCAGAGCGCGCTGGATCTCACCGACTATCTGCTCTCCCTCGACCGCAACTACCCGGCCAAGGACTGGGAGCTGCGCGATCTGGGCTATGACCGCGAGGAGGCACGCTGATGAGCCAGCACGATAATCAGCGGCCGGAACCCCAACGCACGCCGCTCAAGGAGAGCGCGTTCGAGCCCTACGAGGTCAATCGACCCATCCCGGTGCTGGTGCTGGCGGTGACCGTGGCGCTGGTGGCCTGGGGGGTCTACACGCTCTGGGCCGACTCCGGACCGTCCACCGAGGCCGCCGCCGAGGCCGAGGCCCCGGTCGCCGGCATCGATTCGGATCCGGCCATCGCCGACAACCCGAGCGCGCTGGTCTCCGCCGGGTCCACGATCTTCGCCGCCAACTGCGCGACCTGCCACCAGGCCAACGGCTCCGGCATCAGCGAGGCGGTCCCGCCCCTCGTCGGATCCCGTTATGTCAACGGGTCCGCCGAGACCCCGGTGCAGATCCTGCTCCACGGCATCAAGGGCCGTATCGAGGTGGCGGGTAATTCGTACGACGGGCGCATGCCCCGCTTCGGCGAGACGCTCACCGACCAGGAGATCGCCGCCGTGGTCAGCTATATCCGTCAGCAGTGGGGCAACAGTGCGGCCTTTGTCGAGCCCGCGTTCGTCGCGCAGCAGCGCGATCGCTTTGCCGCCGACCGCGGGCCCTGGAACGGCGGCGCCGAGCTCGAGCAGGTGACCGGCGTGCCGGCGCGCCTGGCCCGCGCCACCGACACGGAGGCATCCCAGTGATGATCAAACGCCACGCCATCCGTCTCACCCCGCTGATGCTGCTGTCGCTGGCCTGGCCGGTGGCCGCCCAGCAGGTCGACGAAGACCTGCCCGACGAGAGCTACGCCGCGGAGATCTACGCCGTGGAGGCCGAGGACGTCGATCCGGCGGCCTACGCCACGCTCGCCCGCGAGGGCGAAGGGGATGTCTGGTCCTGCGCCAGCTGCCACGGCGCCAAGGGTCAGGGCAATGGCAACATCCCGCGGCTCGCCGGGCTGTCCACGGGCTACATCGCCAAGCAGCTGCATGCCTACGCCGAGGGCGTTCGCATCAACCACAACATGCAGTACGTCGCCACCAAGCTCACCGACGATGAAATGCTCGGCCTGGCGCGCTACTACGCCGAGATGGAGGCACCCAGCAACGCCGGGCCGGCGCTGGGGGGTGACCTCGATCGCGGCCAGGAACTCATGATCCACGGCGACTGGGATATCAACGTGCCGGCCTGCTACAGCTGTCACGGCTCGTCGGCCTGGGGCGTTGAGCAGGCCTTCCCCAGCCTCGCCGCCCAGCAGCCGGCCTACACCTATGCGCAGCTGGCCGCCTGGACCGATGGCCGACGCAATAACTCGCCCCTACAGTTGATGCAGGGCATCTCCCATGCCCTGTCGGATGCGGACCGACGCGCGGTGGCGGATTACCTCGCCACGCTGCCCGCGCCCCCGGCCGAGGAGCCAACGCCATGAGCCATTCCGATCAGGATCCGAATACCCAGCGCGACCCGGGGCGGACCACACCGCAGCGTATCGTCATCGCCTCGGCGGTGGCGGCCGTGCTGGTGGCCGTCGGGGCGGCGATCTACGCCGCCGGCATCTTCAACCCCATCGCCCAGTCGCCGGACCGGGACGCGGATCGCGGTGAGCAGATCGCCCGGCAGGACACCGAGCGCCGCCAGGCGTGGCTTGCCGAGCGCAAGGAATACACCGCCGATCCCAAGGCCACCCCGCCGTCGCTGCCGGTGGCCGAGACCGGCTACTTCATTCCCAACGACGTGGCCGACGCCCCGGACAACCAGTTCGGTGACAGCGTGCGGCGCGGCTACGAGATCTTCACCAACACCCAGACCAATGCCTCGCAGCATGTCGGCAACGGCATGAACTGCGCCAACTGCCATCTGGGGGCGGGCACGGTGCCCGGATCGGCGCCGATGTGGGCCGCGGCGGTGGAATACCCCGCCTTTCGCGGCAAGAACAAGATCATCAACACCATGGAAGATCGCATTCACGGGTGCTTCACCTACTCGATGAACGCCCAGAACTCGCCCTCCGGCAGCCCGCCGCCGCGGGATGGCGACATCTACAAGGACCTGCAGAGCTTCTTCTTCTACATGGCCGAAGGCGCGCCGCTGGAGGGTAACCTCCCGGGCCGCGGCTACGCCGTGCCGCCGGAGCCCGAGGATGGCTACAGCATCACGCGGGGCGAGACCGTGTTCGAGAACAACTGCGCGGTCTGCCATGGCACCAGCGGCGAAGGCCGGCGCGATCCCAACGGCCGCTGGATCTTCCCTGCGCTGTGGGGGGATGACTCCTACAACTGGGGTGCCGGCATGCATCGCGTCAACACCGCGGCGGGCTTCATCAAGCACAACATGCCCCTGGGCCAGGGCGGCTCACTCACCGACCAGCAGGCCTGGGACGTGGCCGCCTACATCAACAGCTGGGAGCGGCCGGCCGACCCGCGGCAGCTCCGCGACGGGCTGACGGTGGCGGAGACCGACGAGCGGTTCCACGAGCACACGCCCAACTTCTATGGCGACGAGGTCCGTGGCGACCTGCTCGGTGACGGCATTCCGGGCGAGCCCACCGCCCAGCAGCCGCCGTCCATCGGCGCGCCGCGGCACAGCCAGCAGGCGAGCCGCTAGCGGCCGGCGATGACCGCCACGGCGGCAAGCACGCTGTCCCGCGGCGAACTGGCCGCGCTGGCACCCGCCGGCCGCGGCCTTTTCTCCATCGAGGGGATGTGGTGTCCGAGCTGCGCCGCGGCCACCGAGCGCATCATCGCCCGGGCGCCGGGCGTGACCCGGGCCCGGGTGAGCTTCGCCACCGGCTCGGCCCTGGTGGACTGGGATCCCGACCGGGTGGACCTGCCGGCGCTGCTGCGTGCCGTGGAGCGCCTGGGCTACGCCATCGGCCCGCCCCGCGCCCCGGAGGACACCGTCGCCGGCATCGATGCCGAGATCAATCGCCTGGGCCTGCGCCTCGCGGTGGCGGTGTTCTTCGGCATGTGGGTGATGGTGCTCGCCATCATGCGCTATCTCGAGCCAGTGGCCCTGGGCAATACGCCGGTGGGCCATGCGCTCTCCATCGTGGCCATGGGGCTGGTCACCCCGGTGGTGGGGTTCTCCGCCGCCCCGTTCTTCGTCGCCGGCTGGCGCACCCTGCGCGCCGGCATCCCCGGCATGGATGCGCTGGTGAGCATCGGCGTGATCGGCGCCGGCCTGCTCTCGGTCGTGGAGCTGGCCCGGGGCGGGGCGCATGTCTACGCCGATACCATGGTCATGCTGATCGTCCTGCTCTCCATTGGCCGGCTGGTGGAAATGCGCACGGTCCGCCGGGCCGCCAGCGCCATCGGCGCCCTGGAACGGGAGGTGCCGGAGCGCGCCTTCCCGGTGGATGCCGAGGGCGCCGTGGACGCCGCGGAGGTCGCCGTGGGCACCGAGATCCGGGTGGCCGCCGGTGCCCGTGTCCCGCTGGATGGCGTTGTCGTGGATGGCGCCACCCGGGTCGACGCCAGCCTCCTCACCGGCGAGTCGACGCCGGTGTCAGTGGCCCGCGACGAGACCGTCCACGCCGGGACCATCAACCTCGATGCGCCGGTGACCGTGCGGGTCACCGCCGCCGTGGGGGACCGGCGCATCGATCGCATCCTCGGGCGCATGGTCGAGATGCAGGGCAATCGCAGCGAGATCACCCGGCTGGCCGACCGCCTCGCCCGGCTGTTGGTGCCCGGCGCGCTGATCCTGGCCGCGCTGGTGGCGGTGGGCGGCACGGCCCTGGGGATCGGCGCCGAGGAGGCGCTGTTGCGGGCGCTCTCGGTGGTGGTCATCGCCTGTCCCTGCGCGCTCAGCATTGCCGTGCCGGTGACCTTTCTGAGTTTCGCGGAGCGGGCCATGGGTCGGGGCGTGCTCTTCCGCAGCCCGGCCACCATGGAGCGGGCCGGACAGCTCCGGCATCTGCTCATCGACAAGACCGGCACGCTCACCCGCGGCGAGCCC
>CAJXND010000065.1 GCA_913056385.1 uncultured Ectothiorhodospiraceae bacterium | reverse complement strand
GGTGGCAGACCAAAGCCCAGGAAATCCAGCGAGGTCAGCGTGGTGATCGAGCCGGTGAGGATGAACGGCATGAACGTAACCGTGGCCACCATGGCATTGGGAAGGGCATGGCGGACAATGATCACGCCATCCGAGACGCCCAGCGCCCTCGCCGCCTTGACGTAATCGAAATTCCGCACCCGCAGGAATTCCGCCCGCACCACGCCGACCAGCTGCGTCCAGCTGAAAAGCAGCATGATGCCCAGTAGCCACCAGAAGTTGGGCTGCACGAACCCCGCCATGATGATCAGCAGATAGAGCACCGGCAGGCCGGCCCAGATCTCGATGAAACGCTGGCCGAACAGATCGATACGCCCGCCGAAGTAGCCCTGCACCGCGCCCACGGCCACACCGATCACCGAACTCGCCAGGGTCAGCGCCAGCCCGAACAGCACCGAAATGCGGAAACCGTAGATCAGGCGGGCCAGCACATCCCGGGCCTGATCATCGGTGCCGAGCCAGTTCTCCGCCGAGGGGGGCGCCGGCGCCGCGGACTCACTTGTGTAGTTGATGGTGTCGTAGTGATAGCGAATCGGGGGCCAGATCATCCAGCCATTGGCATTGATCAGATCGGCGACAAACGGGTCGCGATACGCCGCCTCGGTGGGGAAATCGCCGCCAAAGGTGGTCTCCGGATAGCTGACCAGCACCGGGAAGTACCAGCCGTCGTTGTAATGCACCATGAGCGGCCGGTCGTTGGCGATGAACTCGGCGCCCAGCGACAGACCGAACAGCAGCAGGAACAGCCACAGCGACCACCATCCGCGACGATTCGCCCGAAACTGCGCCCAGCGCCGCTGGTTGATGGGGTTGAGCCGCGCCATGCCGCCTCAGCCTTCCCGCCGCTCGAAGTCAATGCGCGGGTCCACGAGGACATACATCAGATCGCCGAGCAGATTGAGCAGAAGACCCACCAGCGTGAAGATGAACAGGCTGCCGAAGACCACCGGATAGTCGCGATTGACCACGGACTGGAAGCCCAGCAGGCCCAGTCCATCGAGGGAGAAAATGACCTCGATGAGCAGGGCGCCCGTGAAAAGCACGCCAACGAACGCCGCCGGGAAGCCGGCAATGACAATCAGCATGGCGTTGCGGAAGACATGGCCGTAGAGCACACGGTTTTCGCTCACCCCCTTGGCGCGGGCGGTGATGACGTACTGTTTGTTGATCTCCTCGAGGAACGAGTTCTTGGTGAGCATGGTCAGGCCGGCGAATCCGCCGATCACCATCGCCAGTACCGGCAGGACCATGTGCCAGAGGTAGTCGAGTATCAGGGCAGGCCAGGAAAGGGTTTCCCAGTCATCGGAGACGATTCCGCGGAGGGGGAACCAGTCCAGGTAACTGCCCCCGGCAAACACCACGATGAGCAGAATGGCGAACAGGAAACCGGGAATCGCATAGCCGACAATCACCACGGCACTGGTCCAGACATCAAACGCCGAACCATCCCGCACCGCCTTGCGAATGCCCAGCGGGATCGAGATCAGGTAGGTGAATAAAAGCGTCCAGACACCCAGGGAAATGGAAACGGGCAGCTTGTCGGCGATCAGCTCGAGCACGGTCTGATCCCGGTAGAAGCTCTCGCCGAAATCGAACCGCGCATAGTCGCCCAGCATCTTCAGGAAGCGCTCGTGGGCCGGCCGGTCAAATCCGAACTGGGCCTCCAGATCGGCGATATATGCCGGATCCAGCCCCCGCCCCCCGCGGCTGTCACCGGAGACCTCGTCACCGGCCACCCCCGAGAAGCGGCTGGTCGAGAGGTCCGCCGTGCCCTGCACCTGGGCCATGATCTGCTCCACCGGGCCGCCGGGGGCGAACTGAACGATCACGAAGTTGATCAGCAGCACGCCGATCAACGTCGGGATCATCAACAGCAGCCGGCGGGCGATGTAGGCGTACAACGCGGTGCGCTCCCGTGAAGCGGCGGGCTAGCGGTCGTCGACGCGTGCCGACCGCGCCGGATCCACCCACCAGGTATCCAGGGCCAGGCCGTAGGGGGGATTCTCCGGCGGTCGGCCGAAACGATCCCAGTAGGCCACGCGGAAGCGGTCGATGTACCAGTTGGGGATGGCAATGAAATTCCACTGCAGGACCCGGTCGAGGGCCCGTGCCCGAGTCACCAGGGCCTCGCGGTTCGGCGCATCGATGATCTTCTGGATCAGCTCATCGACCACCGGGTCACACAGACCAGCCACGTTGCGGCTGCCGTTGACGTCGGCCGCCTCGCAGCTCCAGAAGTCGCGCTGCTCGTTGCCGGGCGACAGCGACTGCGGCGCGACATGCACCGTCATATCGAAGTCGAACGCGTCCATCCGATTCTGATACTGCGTCGGATCCACCGTCCGCACGGTCACCTCGATGCCCAGGCGCTCGAGATTGCGCTTGAAGGGCAGGACGACCCGCTCGAAGGACGGTGAGACGAGGAGGATCTCGAAGGCCATGGGGCGGTCGGTTTCGATGTTCCTGAGAACGCCGTCCTCGACCTGCCAGCCCGCCTCGTTCAGTAGCATCAGCGCCTTGCGCAGGTTCCGGCGCAGGCTGCCATCGTCGGTGCCCGGCGGCTCATAGGCCTCGGTGAAAACCCGTTTCGGCAGCTGATCACGGTAGGGTTCGAGCACCGCGAGCTCCGCCTCGGAGGGCAGCCCGGTCGCCGCCAGTTCCGAGTTCTCGAAGAAACTGCGGGTGCGCTCGTATGCCCCGTAGAAAAGGTTTTCATTGGTCCACTCGAAATCAAAGGCGTAGGAGAGCGCCTCGCGGACCCGGGGATCGGCGAAGATCTCGCGGCGGGTGTTGAAGAAGAAACCCTGCATGCCGGCGGGGCGGTCGTGTGGAATCTCTTCGAGCCGCAGGAGCCCCTCTTCCACCGCCGGTGTGTCATAGGCGGTCGCCCAGTTACGGGAGACGTTCTCCTGGCGCAGATCGTATTCACCGGCCTTCAGCGCCTGCAGCGCGACCGTTCCGTCGCGGTAGTAGTCATAGCTGATGCGATCGATGTTGTGACGGCCGGCTTTGACGGGTAGATCCTCCGCCCAGTAATCATCGACCCGCTCATAGACCACTCGCCGGCCCTGATCCACCCCGGCCACCCGGTACGGACCGCTGCCCAGCGGTGGGTCAAGGGTCGTCGCGGTGAAATCCCGATCCGCCCAGTAGTGCTCGGGCAGCACCGGGAGCTGGCCAAGGATCATCGGCAGTTCGGTGTTCCCCGGATTGGCGAAGTGAAATACCACCGTGTGTTCATCAACCACTTCCACCCGGTCCACGTCCCGGTAGTAGGCCCGATACTGGGGGTGGCCGTCCTCGCGGAGCGCCCGGAAGGTCCAGGCGACATCCTCGGCGGTCACCGGCTCGCCGTCGTGGAATCGGGCCTCCTCGCGCAGATTGAAGCGCACGCTGCTGTTGTCATCCGCGACCTCCATCGACTCTGCGATCAGGCCGTATTCCGTAAATGCCTCATCGAGGGAGCGTTCGGTGAGCGTGTCATAGATCAACCCGACCCCCTCCGCAGCGGTACCCCGCAGGATGAACGGATGGAGGCTGTCGAAGGTAGAGGCCGCCACATTGGCCATCTTGAGCGCGCCACCCTTCGGCGCCTGCGGGTTGACGTAGTCGAAGTGCTGGAAATCCGGCCCGTATTTCGGCTCGCCATGCAGCGCCATGGCATGCTCGGCCTCGGCGAGTGCGAGTCCCGGCGCGCATGACAACAGCATCAGCGTGAGTGACGCCGCCATGCACCGGACGCTTTCGAATTTCCTCATTCGGTTATCCCCCGCTTTTCATCATCACCGGCCGCTTGGCCGTTACAATGCTTTTCAGTAACGTACTTCGGATTGTTTCAGGGGCAAAGGGGTTCCCATGGGTTTTCTTTCCAATCGCAAGGCACTCATCGTCGGTGTGGCCAGTCATCGTTCCATTGCCTGGGGTATTGCCGAGGCTATGCATCGCGAGGGCGCCGAGATCGCACTCACCTACCAGAACGAAAAACTCAAAAAGCGCGTCGAGCAATGCGCCGAGGCCTGCGGGGGCGGACCGGTCCTGCCGCTGGATGTCACGGATGATGACCAGATCGACGCCGTCTTCTCGGAGCTGGAGGCCGTTTGGGGGCACCTGGATATCGTGGTCCATGCGGTCGGATTTGCCCCCCGCGAGGAGCTGGAAGGATCGTTCGTGGAGAACACCACCCGCAGCGGCTATGCCATGGCGCACGATATCAGCGCCTACAGCTTTGTCGCCCTGGCCCGCGGGGCGCGCCCGCTCATGCAGGGGCGCAAGGGCAGCCTGCTGACCCTGACCTATCTGGGCGGTGAACGGGCCCTTCCCAACTACAACGTCATGGGCCCGGCCAAGGCCAGCCTGGAAGCCGCCGTTCGCTACATGGCGAATGATCTGGGACCGGAGGGTATTCGCGTCAATGCCGTGTCGGCCGGACCGATTCGTACCCTCGCCGCATCGGGTATCGGCGATTTCCGCAAGATGCTCGACTACAACGCCGCCGCTGCGCCCATCAGGCGCAATGTCGGGATCGAGGAGGTGGGCAATACCAGTGCGTTCCTGTGCTCGGAGCTCGCGTCCGGTATCACCGGCGAAGTGGTCCACGTCGATGGCGGTTTCCACGCCGTGGCGCTGTCGAACAGCATGCTCGAGCGCTGATCCGGTCCCACGCGATTGAATGACACCGGGCGGATCGGCGACCTCGCCCGGTGTGCCTGCGATCAGATGTTGTCTTCGCGGATGCGGATCTCGGCCTGATCCCGGAGCGCTTCCACAATGGCACTCACGCTCGCCTGACCATCGAGATCATTCAGGGTACTGCGCAACTGGGACCGCCGCTCTGCATCAACAGACGCCGGGTCACCCGGCTCCACTGACTGCACCACAACCGCGGCAAAGCCCTCGGGGAGTGTCGCCACGCCCGTGCGCGGCCCCCCATTGTCGCCGGACGGCAGCCGGAACCCGGTCTCCCGGACACCGGCCGGCAGGGCGCGGGCATTGCGTTCACTCCACTGGGCAGGATTGAGCGCCGCGGCGGGAACATCCGCGGCGGCCGCCTCCAGCGATTCGCCCGACTGGACCGCATCCGCAATGGACCGGGCCGCTGCGCGGGCGGAAGCCCTCGCCTGCTCGCTTACGTAAGCCGCCTCGACATCCTCCCGAACGGTTTCGAACGCCTCGATCCGCGCCGGTCGATATTCCGTCACGCGGATTACGGCGTAGCCGCCGTCGGAGAGCTCGAGAAGTTCACTGTTCTCCCGGCTCTCGAGCATATCCTGACTGAAAGCCGTCTGTAGCACCGGGGGTTCGCTGGCGATTCCGTCCTCGGCCCCGGAAGCCGCGATCCACCCGGTCGTCCGAACCTCGATACCCGCCGCTTCCGCCGCCGGCTCGAGGTCCGCGGGATTCTCGAAGGCCAGCGTATCGACCTCGTTGGCCAGCTCGAAGACCCGGCGCTCGGCGCGCTCGAGGGCGATTTGCTCGCGAATCTGATCACGCATCTGCTCCAGCGGCGGCATCTCCGGCGCCGGGGCATCCGTCACCTCGATCAGGTGCCAGCCAAAGGGCGTGCGCACGGGCTCACTCAGTTCACCCGGTGTCAGCGACCAGGCGGCATCCGCAAACGCCGCGTCGACATCACCCCGCTCGATGGTTCCAAGGGATCCACCCTGCGCCGCCGAGCCCGGGTCATCGGATACCGATTCGGCCACCGCCGCGAATGTCTCGCCCTCCTGTATGCGCTCACGCGCCGATTCGATCTCCTCCAGAGCGCTCTGCACCGCAGCATCATCGGCGCCCTGCGGGACGCTCGCCAGGATATGACGAACATCTCTTGCCGAGGAATTACGGGTACTCGCGCTGCGCTCCTCGTATCGGGCCTCGACATCCGCCGCCGAGACGGTGATGTCTTCGGCGATCGGTTCCGGCGAAAGCCGCAGATAGCGCAACTGCACCTGCTCCGGGACGCGGAATCGCTCGGGATGCTCGTCGTACCAGGTCTGCAACGCGGGCTCGGTGACCTCAACGTCGTCCTGATAGGCGGACGCGGGCACCGTGGCCCAGGCCAGCTCACGGCGCTGTCCCTGGAGTTCCAGCAAGCGGTCGAGTGCGCGGTCGGTGGTAAAGGCGCTCGTCTGCACCGCCCGCTGCAGCAGCGTAATGGAGAGGTCCCGGCGCATTTGCGCCTCGTAAGCCTCCGGCGTCAGCCCATTCTGCTCCAGGATCGTGCGATAGCGATCCATGGAGAAGCTGCCGTCGACCTGGAAGATCGGCTGGCTGCGCACCGAACGGGCCACATCGGTGTTACCGGCCCGCAAGCCGTTACGCCGGGCGTAGTCCACCAACACCTGACGATCGATCAACTGCTGGAGCGTCTGGCGCCGGAGCTGACGGGTGTCAAAAAGGGATGGATCGAAACGCTCCCCCAGCATCTGCCGCAGTTCCGCCTGGCGCTGCTGATAGGCCTGGTCGAGCTGGGTGCGCGTGATCTCCTCGCCGTTCACGGTGGCCACGATCTGCGGCCCGCCGCCACCGACGTAGTTGTAGAGCCCGAACAGGGCAAAGGGAATGACCAGCAGGGCAACGATCAGATAGGCGATCCAGCCTCGGGTCCGGTCTCTGATGGCTAGCAGCATGTTCGAGTACCGTAAATCAAAAAGGCGCCACGGGGCGCCTTCCTGATGATGGGATTGTTTGGCGGAGCGGACGGGATTTGAACCCGCGACCTCCGGCGTGACAGGCCGGCATTCTAACCAGCTGAACTACCGCTCC
>CAJXND010000064.1 GCA_913056385.1 uncultured Ectothiorhodospiraceae bacterium | reverse complement strand
CCGCAGAACGGCGAGATGGTCGATAACCCGTACACCAACTGGAACCAGATCGATGCGAGCCTGCCGGATCGCGAGATCGAGATTCTCGGCCCGCCAACCACCTCCGGCACGCGTGACGCCTTCGAGGAGCTGGTCATGGAGGAGACCGCCGAAGAGGCCGGCTTCCCCGAGGAGTACACCGACATCCGCGCTGACGGCGCTTACGTCGATTCCGGCGAGAACGACAACCTGATCGTGCAGCGGATCCGCGAGAACAAGGATGCGCTCGGCATCTTCGGCTACAGCTTCCTGGTGGAGAACAGCGACACGCTGGATGCGGCGACGGTCGATGGCGTCGAGCCCACCACCGAGTCGATCTCCGAGGAGGAGTATCCGGTGGCCCGCAGCCTCTGGTTCTACATCAAGGATGCCCATGACGGCGTGATCCCCGGCATCGACGAGTACGTCAGCCTGTTCATGGATCCGATCATGATCGGTCCGGATGGCCTGCTGGTCGAAGAAGGCCTGATCCCCCTGCCGGCCGCGCAGTCGGCCGAGTGGCGTGAGCGGGTCGAGGATCGCGTCAACCTTGAGCGCAGCGACCTCGAGGGTTAAGGCGTTGCAACGCTCGCCGGATCGGGTGAGCATTTAGCGCCTGATGATCGCCGTCCCCCCGGGGGCGGCGATCTTTGGTTCTACCGCCGGCGGCACGAGGCAGGACATTGGGTATCGGACTGACAACATTGCTGTTACTGGGGGCGCTGGCGCCACTGGGTTACCTGGCATTCCGGCTGGGTCGGGGCAAGGCGCTCCAGACCATGGCCTCGGGCATCAGCATGCATTCGCGTCCCCAGCAGTATGGCTGGTACTCGGTTGTATGGATGGGGCTGCCGGCGCTGGGCGTCGCCATCGCCGCGGCGCTGCTGAGTGTGTTCGGTGTCATCGCCCCCTCCCGGGAGCTGGTGCTGATCGTCTCGCTGGTGGTGGCCATACTCGGACTGGCGCAGGGTATGCGCGCCATCCGGCCTGAGGTGCGGGCCCGCAATGCGCTGGACAACATCATCCGCTGGTTGCTGCTGAGCGCGGCGCTGATCTCCATCATTACCACCGTGTCCATCGTGCTCTCCATCCTGTTCGAGGCCATGCGCTTTTTTCGGGAGGTGAGTGTCTGGGAGTTCGTCACGGGAACGGTCTGGTCCCCCGGCGATACCTTCCTGGAGGCCGCGGGGCGTGGCGATGAAGTGGGTGAAGGCACGTCGTTTTTCGGCTCGGTGCCACTGTTTGCCGGCACGTTCATGGTGACGGCCATCGCCATGGCCACCGCGCTGCCCATCGGCCTGCTCTCGGCGATTTTCATGTCGGAGTACGCGACCCGTGCCCAGCGGGGAATCGCCAAGCCGATCCTGGAAATTCTCGCGGGCATTCCCACGGTGGTCTACGGGTTCTTCGCGGCGATCACCGTCACGCCCATCATCGTGGACATCGCGGCCTTCTTCGGACTGGATGCCTCCTACAGCAATATCCTCTCGCCGGGGATCGTGATGGGCATCATGATCATTCCGTTCATCTCGTCGCTGTCCGACGATGTGATCAACAGTATCCCGCAGAGCCTCCGGGAGGGGGCCTACGCCCTCGGCACCACGCATTCGGAGACGATCAAGAAAGTGATCCTGCCCGCGGCGCTGCCGGGCGTGATCTCCGCCTTCCTGCTGGGGGTGTCAAGGGCGCTCGGGGAAACCATGATCGTGGTCATGGCAGCCGGTGTCCGACCGAATCTGACCTGGAACCCGCTCGAGGACATGACCACGGTGACCGTGAACATTGTCTACTCGCTTACGGGTGACCTGGCTTTCGACAGCCCGCAGACCCTCTCGGCGTTCGCGCTGGGTCTGGTGCTCTTCATCGTGACGCTCATGCTGAATCTGGTGTCGACCTATCTGGTGCGCCGATTCAAGCAGAAATACGACTAGACGGGACGCAGTACGATGCAGCGACGACTGACCGGATCGGCCAACGATCCCCTCATCCGGGCCCGCTATCGGCGTGAGTCCCGCTTCAAGGCCTACTCCATCACGGCGCTGTTCGTGGCGTTCGCCATCATCGTGGCCTTCTTTACCGACATCATCAGTCAGGGCTACTCGGCGTTCTGGCGCGCCGAGATCGAGGTCACCCTCGACTACAACGAGCGCGCCGAGCGCATCGGGCGTTTCGCCATTCCCGAGGACCTGCGCGAGATCGTCTCGCGGGGCGCGGTGCGCAGTATTCCCCTCCAGATCCGCAACAATCCGGCGCTCGCCGGCACCTCGCGTACCGAGTGGGTCCCCGTCTACAGCCGGATCGATCAGTACCTGAAGGGCAAGGAGGAGTTGCCGCCGGCCCTCGTCAGACAGGTCGACGAGCTGAAGGCCGCCGGGGTGATCCGGACGACCTTCAACTGGGCCTTCTTCACCTCCGGCGACTCCAAGCTGCCGGAACTCGCGGGTATTTTCTCCGCCGCTGTGGGTTCGCTGCTGGTGCTCGCGGTGACCCTGGTTTTCGCCTTCCCGATCGGTGTCATGTCGGCGATCTATCTCGAGGAGTTCGCGCCGGACAACAAGCTCACCCAGGCCATCGAAGTCAATATCAATAACCTCGCGGCGGTGCCCTCGATTATCTTCGGTCTGCTGGGCCTGGCGGTGTTCATCAATACCTTCGGCGTGCCGCGCTCTTCGGCGCTGGTGGGCGGTCTGACGCTGGGGTTGATGACCCTGCCCATCATCATCATCAGCACGCGGGCGGCGCTGCGGGCAGTGCCCGACCCGATCCGCCTGGGTGCCTTCGCGATGGGCTGTTCGCGATGGCAGGTGGTGCGCGATCATGTCCTGCCGCTCTCCCTGCCGGGGATTCTGACCGGCACGATCATCGGTCTCGCCCAGGCGATGGGCGAGACGGCGCCGCTCATTATCGTCGGCATGATTGCCTACATCCCCGAGGCGCCGACCAGCATTTTCGAGTCGGCCACGGTGCTGCCGGCGCAGGTCTTCACCTGGGCCAGCGAGCCGCGCAAGGCATTCGTCGAGAAAACCGCCGCGGGCATCATCGTCCTGCTGGCCATCCTGCTCACACTCAACGCGACGGCCGTCTTCCTGCGGCGCAAGTTCGAACGTCGCTGGTAGCGACTGGCGAGGGATTCATGGAAACTGAAGTGAAGAACACGACATCGGCAGGGGCTGCGACCATGGCGCAGAAAGTGGAGACACTACCGAGCGAGCGGCAGACGGCCACGCCGGAGGTCAAGATGAGTGCCAGCGACCTGAACCTCTGGTACGGGGATACCCAGGCGCTGCACGATATCAATCTTGATATGTACGCCCGCGAGGTGACGGCGTTGATCGGCCCCTCCGGCTGCGGCAAGTCGACGTTCCTGCGCTGCCTCAACCGCATGAACGATCTCATTCCGCAGGTCCACATCAAGGGCAACGTGATGCTCGAAGGCGAGGATATCTACGACCCCAGCGTCGATGTGGTCCAGCTGCGCACCTTCGTGGGCATGGTCTTCCAGAAGCCCAATCCGTTCCCCAAGAGCATCTACGAGAACATCGCCTACGCCCCGCGGCTGCATGGTACCGGGACTTCCCGCTCCGAACTGGATGACCTGGTGGAGTCGTCGCTCAAACGGGCCGGCCTGTGGAACGAAGTGGCCGACCGTCTGGACACCCCGGGCACGGAACTCTCCGGCGGCCAGCAGCAGCGGCTTTGCATCGCCCGCGCCATTGCGGTGAATCCGGAGGTTATTCTGATGGACGAGCCGGCCTCCGCCCTGGATCCTCTGGCAACGGCGACCGTGGAGGAGCTCATCCACGAGCTCAAGGACAACTACACGATCGTGATCGTGACCCATAACCTTCAGCAGGCGGCCCGTGTGGCCGGCTACACGGCCTTTTTCCACATGGGCCGGATCGTCGAGGTCAACGATACCGACACGCTGTTCACCAATCCCAAGGAACAGCGGACCGAGGACTACATCACCGGCCGGTTCGGCTGAGCCGGCAGGAGCGGCATACGCCATGGACAAGAAGAGTTTTTCGCAGCATATCTCGCGCCAGTACAACGAAGACCTGGAGCACATCATTACCCGCGTCATGACCATGGGCGGACTCGTCGAGCAGCAACTCGAAGCCGCGCTGGATGCGCTGGTGGACGGTGACCAGGCCAAGGGCGAGCAGGTGGTGACCTCCGATTACCGCATCAACGCCATGGAAGTGGAGCTTGACGAGGCCTGCACCAATGTCCTGGCCCGCCGTCAGCCCACGGCCAGCGATCTGCGACTGATCGTCGCGGTTATCAAGACCATTACCGACCTGGAGCGCATTGGCGACGAGGCCGAGCGGGTCGGACGGATGGCGCTGCATCTGCTCGAGGAGGATCGTCGTCGCAGCCCCATGGCCGAAATCTCGGCGCTGGGTGAGCAGATCAAGGGCATGGTGCGCGGCGCACTGGACGTGTTTGCCCGCATGGATGCCGAGCAGGCGGTGCGCGTCGCCCAGGAGGACATCAAGGCCGATGCGCAGTACGACTCGATCATCCGCCATCTGGTCAATGATCTGGAGAACAATCCCAAGTCGGTTCCGCCGGTACTGGATATCGTCTGGGCAACCCGCTCACTGGAGCGAATCGGTGATCGCTCCCGGAATATCTGCGAGTACGTGGTGTACTTCGTGCGCGGCAAGGATGTCCGTCACACGAGCTTCGAGCAGATGGCCGAGGAGGCCACCGGCGACCGTCACTGACGGTTCTCGGTGACCAGCCACTCCAGTAGCGCCTTCTGGGCGTGGAGGCGGTTTTCCGCCTCCTCCCAGACCACGCTCTGTCGGCCGTCAAGCACACCCGCGCTGACCTCCTCGCCACGATGGGCCGGGAGGCAATGCATGAAAAGCGCCTCGTCGTCGGCCACGTCCATCAGCGATTCATTGACCTGATAGGGCCGGAACGCCGCAAGACGGGCCTGCTCCTCGCCCTCCATGCCCATGCTGGCCCACACGTCGGTGACCACCAGATCGGCATCGCTGGCGGCGGCCATGGGATCGGCCTCATGGCGGCTGTTGCCGTGTTCCGCCAGATCCGCCGGCACGTAGTCTGCGGGACAACCGATGGCCAGCTGGAAATCGAGCATTTCGGCGGCCTGCATCCACGAGCGGCACATGTTGTTGCCATCGCCCATCCAGGCCACCTTGCGTCCCCGGATCTCGCCACGGTGGGCCTGCCAGGTCTGCAGATCCGCGAGGAGCTGGCAGGGGTGGTGGTCGTCGGTGAGCCCGTTGATCACCGGCACGCGGCTGGCACCGGCGAAGCGCTCGACGTTGTCATGGTCGAAGGTGCGGATCATCACGGCATCCACCATGCCCGACAGGACGCGGGCCGTATCCTCGATGGGCTCGCCCCGGCCAAGCTGGGTGTCCCGCGGCGACAGGAAGATGGCGCTGCCGCCGAGCTGCGCCATGCCGGCCTCGAAGGACACCCGGGTCCGGGTGGAGGATTTCTCGAAAATCATGCCCAGCACCCGCCCGCGCAGGGGCTCATGCAGCTCGCCGGCGCGATGCAGTGTCCGCAGTTCGGCGGCCCGCCGCAGCACTGTCTCGAGTTCTTCGGCAGTGATATCCGTCAGGGTCAGGAAATGGCGCAGTGACATGGGAGACTCCCTGTCCGTGTCAGGCCTGATGGCTCGACGGGCCGGCAATCTGCCGGGCCGCACGCTCAATCAGTGGGGTGAGGGTGTGGACCAGCCGATCGGCCTCGTCGTCCGTGAGGATCAATGGCGGCAGAAGACGCACTACGCTGCCGGCGGTGACATTGATGAGGACGCCGGCATCCATTGCCTCGCGGACCAGATGCGCGCAGGGCCCGCCGAGTTCAATGCCGATCATCAGTCCCCGGCCGCGGATTTCGCGGATTCCGGGGGTATCGGCCAGCGCCTGGCGGAATCCATCGACGATCCGGTCGCCGAGGACCTCGGCCCGGTCCACCAGGTGGTCGGCGTCGATCGTATCGAGTACCGCCAGCGCCGCCCGGCTGGCCAGTGGGTTGCCGCCGAAGGTGGTGCCGTGGCTGCCCGGTCCCAGGATGCCGGCCGCCGGGCCGCCGGCCATGCAGGCGCCAATCGGCACTCCGTTGGCGAGGGCCTTGGCCAGCGTCACTACATCAGGCTGGATCCCGGCATGCTGATGCGCGAACCATCGCCCGGTCCGGCCCACCCCCGATTGCACCTCGTCGAGCATGAGCAGCCAGCCGTGCTGGTCGCAGATCGTCCGCAGTGCCGCCAGATAACCGGCATCGGGGATGACGATGCCACCCTCGCCCTGGATCGGCTCGACAAACAAGGCAACCGTTCGTTCGCTGGCCGCTGCTGCAACGGCATGTGGATCGTTGTAGGGCACCCGGCGGAAGCCGTCCGGTAACGGTCCGAAGCCGGTCTGCGCCTTACGGTTGCCGGTGGCGGTGAGTGCCCCCAGGGTGCGGCCGTGGAAGGCATTCTCGGCGACGATGATCTCCGGGGTCTCGATGCCCCGCTGATGGCCGTAGAGCCTGGCCAGCTTGATGGCGGCCTCGTTGGCCTCGGCCCCGCTGTTGGCAAAAAAGACCTGCTCCAGGCCGGCCAGGGCACAGAGTCGCTCGCCCAGCTGGCTCTGGTGGGGCACCTCGTAGAGGTTGGAGGTGTGGATCAGCGTGTGCGCCTGGCCGGCCACGGCCTCGGCAACCGCCGGATGCGCATGGCCAAGCCCGCAGACCGCGATTCCCGAGAGGGCGTCGAGGTACTGGCGCCCGTCGGTGTCTTCCAGCCACGCGCCGCGGCCACGCCGGAAGGCGACAGGCAGTCGGGCGTAAGTGGGCATCAGGGCCGCTGACATGGCAATGACCTCCGAAAAACAAACGGCAGCCTGCGGCTGCCGAGCCGTTCATTATAGGATGGGGGGGT
>CAJXND010000063.1 GCA_913056385.1 uncultured Ectothiorhodospiraceae bacterium | reverse complement strand
CCAAAGCCGATGAACGGAGCGAATATGAGCGATGCAAACCCACGCACGGCCCTGCTGGTCGTGGACATGCAACCCGACTTCATGGAGGGCGGCGCGCTGGCCACCGAGGATGGCAGCTCGATCATCCCGCCGGTGCGCGCCCTCATGCTGAGCGGTCTCTACAGCGATATCGTCGCCACCCAGGACTGGCATCCGCCGGGGCACGTCTCGTTTGCCAACAGCCATGATGCCGAGCCATTCAGCGTCATCGAGCTGTACGGTCATGACCAGGTCCTCTGGCCGGATCACTGCGTGCAGACGACGCCCGGCGCCGAGCTGCATGCCGACCTGCCCTGGGAGATGGCGAGCGTCATCATCCGCAAGGGCGAGAATCCCTGGGTGGACAGCTACAGCGGGTTTCTCAACAACTGGAACAATGAGGGCAAGCGGCCGGCCACCGGACTCGCCGGCTGGCTGCGCGACCGGGGCATCACCGCCGTGGACTGCTGTGGTCTGGCCCGTGACTACTGCGTCAAATGGACGGCACTGGATGCGACGGCCGCCGGTTTCGAGACCGGCTTCCTCTGGGATCTGACCCGGCCGGTGGACAGCCACGGGGATCCGGACGTCCGTACCGACCTGGATCAGGCCGGCGTTCGGGTCATCCCGGGTGACGGGCTGAAGCGCTGATCCATCGACGGCTGAACCGTCAGTGTTCGCGGGTGGCCCGGAATTCGATGTCGGGCCACCGCTCCTCGGTGAGCTGCAGATTCACCCTCGACGGGGCGATGTAGGCGAGCGCCCCGGATACGTCCTCGGCCAGGTTCTCCTGCTGGCGGTCCCGGAAACGCGCGAGTTGCCTGGGGTCGTCGCTGTAGACCCAGCGGGCGGTGGACACGCCCACCGGTTCGAACTGGCATTCGACGCCGTACTCGCTCTTCAGCCGGAAGGCCACGACATCGAACTGCAGCGCCCCCACCGCCCCGACGATGAGGTCGTTGCTGATCAGCGGCCGGAACAGCTGCGAGGCGCCCTCCTCGCACAGCTCGACCAGTCCCTTCTGCAGGGCCTTCATGCGCATCGGGTCCTTCAGCACCGCCCGCCGGAAGAGCTCCGGCGCGAAGTTGGGGATCCCTGCAAACTTGAGTTCTTCGCCCTGGGTGAACGTGTCGCCGATCCGGATCGTCCCGTGGTTGTGCAGGCCGATGATGTCTCCCGGGTAGGCCGTCTCGACATGCTCCCGGTCCGAGGCGAGAAAGGTAATCGCGTTGGCGATCTTCACATCCTTGCCAATGCGCACATGACGAACCTTCATGCCGCGCTCGAACGCACCGGCGCAGACCCGCATGAACGCGATGCGGTCGCGGTGATTGGGGTCCATATTCGCCTGGATCTTGAAAACGAAACCGCTCAATGGGGTCTCGTCCGGCTCGACGACGCGGGTCTCGGTATCCCGGGGCTGTGGCGGCGGCGCCTGCTCCACGAAGCGGTCCAGCAGCTCCCGCAGGCCGAAGTTGTTAATCGCCGAGCCGAAGAACACGGGGGTGAGTTCACCGGCCAGATACGCCGCCTCGTCATAGGCATTGCCGGCCTCGCGGACCAGCTCCACCTCGTCGCGCAACTCCTGCGCCTGGTCGCCCAGCACCTCGTCCAGCCGCGGGTTGTCCAGTCCGTCGATGGACTCGCCCTGCTGGATGCCGCCGTCATGACGCGCATCGTAGAGATGCACCCGATCGTCCAGCAGGTGGAAGACACCCCGGAAGCGCTTGCCCATGCCGATGGGCCAGGTCACCGGCGCACAGCGGATCTTGAGGATGCGCTCGACCTCGTCCATGAGGTCCATCGGGTCACGGCCCTCGCGGTCGAGCTTGTTCATGAAGGTCATGATCGGCGTGGAACGCAACCGACAGACCTCCATCAGCTTGATGGTCCGATCCTCGACGCCCTTCGCGGCATCAATGACCATCAGCGCCGAGTCCACCGCTGTCAATGTCCGGTAGGTATCCTCGGAGAAGTCTTCATGGCCGGGGGTATCCAGGAGATTGACGATGCGCTCGCGATAGGGGAACTGCATGACCGACGAGGTCACCGAAATGCCCCGCTCCTTCTCGAGCGCCATCCAGTCGGAGGTGGCATGACGGTTGGACTTGCGACCCTTGACCGTGCCCGCCAGCTGGATGGCGCCGCCGAAGAGCAGCAGCTTCTCGGTCACAGTGGTCTTGCCGGCGTCGGGATGCGAGATGATGGCGAATGTGCGGCGGCGGGCCGCCTCGGTGGCGATGTTGGTGTCTGACATTAACGCTGGATGCTGTCCGCTGCAGGATGGCTCGATGGGATGTCGTCGAACCGCGATGGATGAGTCGGCATTATGCCGGAAAATCTCACGAATTTGACCCGGGCGGTTTACAATGGAAGGCGTGATGTCGAACAGCGAACCATTCTGGCGACGCAAGACGCTGGCCGAGCTCTCCTGGCCGGAATGGGAGGCATTGTGCGACGGCTGCGGGCAGTGCTGCCGCCACAAGCTGGAGGACGCCGATACCGGCGCGATCTACCCGACCCGGGTGGCCTGTCAGCTGCTGGATGCACACGACTGCCAATGCAGCGACTATGGAAACCGTCATGCCACGGTGCCCGACTGCATTCAACTGACCGTGGAGAAGGTCGCCCGCTTCCACTGGCTGCCATCGAGCTGCGCCTACCGACGGCTCAATGAGGGGCGCGGTCTGGCCTGGTGGCACCCGCTGGTCTCCGGCGACCCGGAAACGGTCCACCAGGCGGGGATATCCGTGCGCGGTCAACTGGTCAACGAGAAAGCGCTCGCCGACGACGAGGCGCTCGAGGATTATCTGGAGGAGACGCCATGGACATGAGTGCTTATCCGCTGCTCGAAGGCATCGACGAGCCGGCCCATCTGCGGGAACTGCCGCAGGGCCAGCTGCCGCGCCTCACCGAACAGCTCCGAGACTTCCTGCTCGAGAGCGTCGCCCGCTCCGGTGGGCACCTGGCGGCCGGCCTCGGCGCGGTGGAGCTCACCGTTGCCCTGCATTATGTCCTGAATACCCCTTACGACCGGCTGGTCTGGGATGTCGGTCATCAGTGCTATCCGCACAAGATCCTCACCGGGCGGCGGCGCGAGATCAGCCGTGTACGCAAGATCGACGGCCCCGCGGGGTTCCCCGTGCGCGATGAAAGCCCCTATGACACATTCGGCGTCGGCCACTCGAGTACCGCCATCAGCGCCGCGCTGGGGATGGCGCTGGCCAGCCGCAACCGCGGCGACCAGCGCAAGACCTGTGCGGTCATCGGCGACGGCGGCCTTACCGCCGGCGAGGCCTTCGAGGCCCTGAACCATGCCGGTGACGTGCGCCCTGATCTGCTGGTGGTCCTCAACGACAATGAGATGTCCATCTCCGAGAACGTCGGCGCCCTCAACAAGACCTTTGCCCGGCTGCTCTCCGGCGGGGTCTATGGCAACTTCCGCGCCGAGGCCAAGAACGTGCTCGAGCACATGCCCACCCCCATGCGCGAGTTCGCCAAGCTCGCCGAGGAACACGTCAAGGGCATGCTGGTGCCGGGCACCTTCTTCGAGGAACTCGGCTTCCAGTACTTCGGCCCGGTGGACGGACACGACGTCGATGAACTGGTCACCGTCCTCGAGCGGCTGCGCGAGATGGACGGCCCGCGGATCCTCCATTGCGTCACCCGCAAGGGCAAGGGCTACGCCAAGGCCGAAGCCAACCCCATTGCCTATCACGGCGTGAAGGCCTTCGATCCCGCCGCCGGCCTCAAGGCCTCCGCCGAGCCCGCACCGCCCACCTACACCGAGGTGTTCGGCAACTGGCTCTGCGACATGGCCGAGCAGGAGCCGCGGCTCTGGGGCATTACACCGGCGATGCGGGAAGGCTCGGGGCTGGTGGAGTTCGCCAGGCGGTTCCCCGACCGGTACCTGGACACCGCGATTGCCGAGCAGCACGCCGTGACCCTGGCCGGCGGGCTCGCCTGCGAGGGCGAGAAACCGGTGCTCGCCATCTACTCGACCTTCCTGCAGCGCGGCTATGACCAGCTCATCCACGATATCGCCCTGCAGAACCTGCCGGTCCTCTTCGCGCTGGACCGGGCGGGCCTGGTCGGTGCCGACGGCGCCACGCACCATGGCGTGTTCGACTTCAGCTACATGCGCTGTCTCCCCAACCTGACCATCATGGCGCCGGCGGACGAGCGTGAATGCCGGCAGATGCTCTCGACCGGTCTGGGTCTGGAAGGGCCGGCATCGGTGCGCTACCCCCGCGGCAAGGGACCCGGCGTCGTCCCGGACCCGTCCCTCGAAACGCTGCCGCTGGGCCGCGCCGAGATACGGCGCGAGGGCCGGGACATCGCCCTCCTCGCCTTCGGGACCATGGTTGCGCCGGCCCAGGCCGTCGCCGCGGAGATCGATGCCACCGTGGTCAACATGCGATTCGTGAAGCCACTGGATGAGGCCTGCATCCGGGATATCGCCGAGCGGCACGGGTGCATCATCACCCTCGAGGAAAACGTCATCGCCGGTGGCGCCGGCGCCGGCGTCGCCGAGGCGCTGGCGTCCATGGGCCTCGAGCGCAAGCTGCTGCATATCGGCCTGCCCGACAGCTTCGTGCATCACGGCGAGCGCGATGAGCAGCTCCAACTGGTCGGCCTCGATACCGCCGGTGTTCGTGACCGGATCGCCGCATGGCTCGGCCACGAGGTTGCGAGCCCGGTCTCCAGCCAGTAGGGTTCAGCGACTTGGACAGCCCTTCCCCCAATGCCGCCGCACTCCGACATGCCAGGGCCATGTCGCGGGAGTCGTGGCCTGCGGATACCCATGAATCAGAAATCCAGTTACAACTACGATGAACTGATCGCCTGCGGGCACGGTGAACTGTTCGGCCCGGGCAACCCGCAACTGCCCGTGCCCAACATGCTGATGTTCGATGCCATCACGCATATCGACGATCACAGCGGTGAATACGGCAAGGGGCTCATCGAGGCCGAGCTGGCCGTCAAGCCCGACCTCTGGTTCTTCGGATGCCACTTCCCCGGCGATCCCGTCATGCCCGGCTGCCTCGGGCTCGATGCCCTCTGGCAACTGCTCGGGTTTTACCTCGGCTGGATCGGCGGCAACGGCAAGGGCCGCGCGCTGGGTTGCGGCGAGGTGAAATTCACCGGACAGATTCTGCCGGACAACGCGGTGGTCAAATACCGACTCGACGTCAAGCGCGTGATCCGGCGCAGGCTGTATATGGGCATTGCCGATGGACAGGTCACAGTGGATGGCGAGGTCATCTATCGGGCGATGGACCTGAGAGTCGGTCTATTCCAGAATCCGCAAAGCAGCCTCTAGGAGGATAGAATCTTGCGGCGAGTGGTGGTCACCGGCATGGGCATTGTCTCGTGCCTCGGCAACGACAAGGCGACCGTGACCCGCGCACTGCGCGAGGGCCGGTCGGGCATCCGTTTCAACGACGCCTACGCGGAGCGCGGCCTCAGGAGCCGGATCGCGGGTCGACCCGACATCGACCTCGACGCGGCGATCCCGCGCCGGGCACGCCGATTCATGGGCGATGCGGCGGGCTATGCGTATGTCGCCATGGAACAGGCCATCGAGCAGGCCGAACTGCCGGCGGAATCGATCTCTGACCCGCGCACGGGCCTGATCGTCGGCTCGGGCGGCGCCTCCACGGAAAACGTGGTGCGGGCGGCGGATACGCTGCGTGAGCGCGGCGTTCGCAAGATCGGTGCATTCGCGGTCCCCAAGGTCATGGGCAGCACCACCTCCGCCTGCCTGGCCACCCCGTTCGCCATCAAGGGCGTGAACTACAGCATCTCCTCGGCCTGCGCGACGAGCGCGCACTGCATCGGCGCGGCCATGGAGCAGATCCAGCTTGGCAAGCAGGATGTGGTCTTCGCCGGTGGCGGTGAGGAGGAGCACTGGAGCCTGACCATGCTCTTCGACGCCATGGGGGCGCTGTCCACGCGCTACAACGAGACGCCGGAACGCGCCTCGAGACCTTTCGATCGCGACCGCGACGGCTTCGTGATCGCCGGTGGCGGGGGCATGCTGGTGGTGGAGTCCCTCGAGCATGCCGAGGCACGTGGCGCGCCGATCATCGCCGAACTGGTCGGCTATGCCGCCACCTCGGACGGCTACGACATGGTCGCTCCATCGGGAGAGGGGGCGCAGCGCTGCCTTGCCGAGACACTGCGCATGGCGGAAGTGGGCCATGACCAGCCCGTGGACTATGTGAATGCCCACGGCACCAGCACGCCGGCCGGCGATATCACCGAGTTGCGCGCCCTGGAGACCATCTTTGGCGAGTCGATGCCGCCGGTGAGCTCGACCAAATCGCTGACGGGTCATTCCCTGGGCGCCGCGGGCGTCCAGGAGGCGATTTACAGTCTGCTCATGATGCAGGGCGGCTTCATCGCGGGCACGGCCAATGTCGAGAACCTCGATCCGGATGCCGAAGGCTATCCGGTGGTCACCGAGACCCGGTCGGACCAGTCGCTGGAGCTGGTCGTCAGCAACAGTTTCGGTTTCGGCGGCACCAACGCGACGCTGGCATTCCGCCGCTACTCGGCGGCTTGACCCTCGGGCGGTTCAGACGAGCGGCCGGCCGCCATCGAGCCCGATGCTTCGCCCGGTGATGTAGGGATTGTCCAACAGGAAGTCGAGGGTCTGGACAGCGGCGGCCTCGCCCGGGGCGATGCCGAGCAGCGACTTCTTCAGCGTTTTTTCGCGATATGCCTCACCGTCACCGGCGTTGAACATGATCAGCGACGGCGCAATGCTGTTCACCTTGACCCTCGGGGACAGGAGCCGTGCGAAGGACAACGTGAGGTTGCTCAGGGCCGCCTTGCTCGCCGCGTAGGCAATATGCTTCGCACTGCCTTTCTCGACCACGTAATCGGTCATGTGAATGATGTCCGCCCCGGCATCGCTATTCTCGAGCAGATGCCGGCATGCCAGGTTGATGCGATACGGGGTCATGCTATGAATCTGCATCATGGCCGCCATCACATCGGCGGGATCGGACGCCGGACTCTCGGGCAGCCAGTCCGAGGCATTGTGAATGATGGCTCGGAGGGAGTCGGTTTCTGCCTTCAGCGTCTCGATGAATGAATCGATACCGTCGTTGGTCGAGAAATCCGCGTGGATGCACAACGCGCCCGCCTGCTCCAGGGTATCGACCGCAGGCCGACGGGTACGATACGTCGCGATAACAGGTTTACGCTGTTCCAGACAATGCAGGGCGAATGCCAGACCGATGCGTTGCCCGGCACCAGTGACCAGTATGGGAGAGCTCATTCGATGCTCCGGATAGCGTGAGATGGTGCCCGGAGTGGGACTCGAACCCACACGGCCAAGGCCTCGGGATTTTAAGTCCCGTGCGTCTACCAGTTCCGCC
>CAJXND010000062.1 GCA_913056385.1 uncultured Ectothiorhodospiraceae bacterium | reverse complement strand
ACGCACTGGTCGGTGAAGATGCCGGCCACGATCACATGGCGAATCCCCATGTTGTGGAGGATCAGCCGCAGATTGGTGCCGGTGAGCGCGCTGTCGGTGGTCTTGGTCAGCACGATCTCGTCGTCCGCCGGGGTCAGTGCCGGCACGATCTGGCTGTCCGCGCGGTCCTTCGGCAGCAGCAGGTAGTTGAAGCCGGGCTTTTTCTGGCTGAGGGAGCGATCCCGGCCATCGGGCTTGAGACAGGCGATGCGCGCGAAGATCACCTCCACCCCGCGGTCGCGGGACTCGTCGATGAGCGCCGCCGTGTTGGGGATGACGGCGTCATTCATGCGCGCCCGGAACGGTGCCCAGCGCGCCGCCTCGTCCGGGTCGGCATCGGCTTCGAGGTAGGTGTTCTGGATGTCGATGACCAGCAACGCCGTCCGCTCGGACGGCATCGACGGGTCGTCCGGCGGTTCCGCTCCGGCGTAGTAGAACGAGCGGAACGCCGTTTTCCAGTCGCTCAAGGGCTCCGTCCCTCGACGGCGTCCAGCGTGCGGCTGATGGCGTCGCGGGCCACCTCCAGATCGGCGGCCTCGCCGGACATGAAGATGCGACCCGATGCCCCCATCATCTGCACGTCGTTGATGGTGACATCGGGCGCCGCCCGTTCCGCCTCGTTGGCCGCCACGCAGGCGAACAGCGCCGGCATCATCTCGTAGACCAGCAGCGAGTGCCCCGGCAGAAGCATGGACGCGTCGCGGCTGCGGTTGAGGATGATGGCGTGCTGATCCGAGATATCGCGGACGATATCGTGGAACAGCGTCACCGGCGCCAGCTGATCCGAGGCGCTGGCCCCGATGCCGTCGAGCACCGCCTGCCCGGCCGCATCCAGATCCGCCCGGCTCTCCGAGTGCAGTTCCATGAGCCCGAACTGGCGCTCGGTGAACAGGATGCCCGGCTCCATCTCCGGCGCCGCCTTGAGGGCCAGGTCACAGAGCCGGTGGATGGACAGGGCCGGCGCGACTTCCACGATCAGGCTGTGCTCGCCCTCGAACGGCGGATACCCCCGCGCCCGGGTGGGCGTGCTGAGATACGCCGCGAACTGCGGTTGCAGATCGTGGATGGGCAGATAGACACGCAGCTCCGTCATGGCGCTACTTGGCCGCCTCGAAGTGCTTGCCGAGGTCCTGGTGCGGACGCGGGATGACATGCACGGAGACCAGCTCACCGACCTGGTTGGCGGTCTCGGCACCGGCCTCCGCCGCCGCCTTGACGGCACCGACATCGCCGCGGATGACCACCGACACGAGGCCGTCACCGACCTCCTCGCGTGCCGAGATGGTCACGTTGGCCGCCTTGACCATGGCATCCGCCGCGGCCAGCGCCGCCACATAGCCCTTGGTCTCGATCATTCCGATTGCAGTCGACATGGGATTTCCTCCATTACTGGATCTGGCCCCCCGGCCATTCTGGGTGGTTGTTCGCGAAGCGGGTTTTCGTTTGTTTTCCGCCATGGTGTTGGTCGCCTACTCGTCGATGGAGCCGATGATCAGGGCATCGACCGGTGCCTTCATGGCGGTGAAATAGCCGGCCGCCACCGAGCCGGTGGTGATCAGCACGCTCTCGCCGATGCCGCAGCCGAGCACATCGAGGGCGATCAGCTCGCCGCCGTTCTCGAGCTCGACGCTGAGCAGCGCCCCGTGGGGCACCGTCTCGATACGCTTGGTGGCCCAGACCTGGCCTGTGACACGTCCCCGGATCATGTCGATTTCCTCTCTACATGGATGCCCTTGCGCCGGATCTCGTCCCGCGCGAGGGGCGTGAAGCGCACGCGCTTGCCGATACGCAGTTGCGCGCCCTGAGACAGCCCGGCGATCTGGCGCTCCGTGACCAGCCCGCGGTCGAACTCGAGCACCTCGGGCGCGGCGGTGCCCACGGCATGCCCGGCGCCGGGGCCCGTCACGGCACCGGATGCGGCCGGACGCCCGCCGCCATCGAGCCGGAAGACCCAGCGGCCGGCCTTGATCTCCTGGACCGAGCGACCATCCGCCGCGAGCTCGATCATGCGCAGCGCAAAGCGCCGCAGATCGGCATCGGTGTGCATGGCAACGCGCTCCTCCCGCACCTGGGGGCGCGGCGAGGTGTCGGCGTTGGCACCGTGGCGACCGGCCCCCATGCCCTTCAGCTCCTCGGCGAGGACCTCGCGGATCAGGTGGCGGATATCGTCGCTGTTCATCAGACGCGCCACTCCCTACCGCGCCCCGAGGGCGCGCAGGGCGTCCTCGGCGGCATCCTTGGCGTTGCGGATCTCGGCCTCGTCACCGGTGAGGTAGAGCCGGCCGTTGGCACCGATCATGCGGTAGTCGACCACCTTGACGTTGGCCTGCTTCTCCGCCTCGTTGGAGGCGATGATGGCGTAGGAGGCCGGCTGGCACTCGAGCAGGTAGAGCGACTCGCCGCCCAGGGCCATCGAACCGAGCTTGTTGCGGTTGATGAGAAAGGCATGCTGGTGGTCGATGCGCGTGACGATCCGCGAGGCGAGGATCTGCGGCGGGGTGGCCTCCTCGGGCGTGGCCCCCAGGGCCTCGAGTACCGCCTCGGCGCTGGCCTTGACCTCGGCCGTGGACTGGGCGTGGATCTCGAGATAGCCGAACTGCCGCTCGACCACCAGGATGCCGGCCCGCACCGCAGCGCCCTTCAGCGCCACATCGGTGAGCGGCTCGATGTCGAGCCCCGGCGCGATCTCGATGATCTGCGCGGCCATGTTGCGGCGTGGCAGCGAGCCGCGCATCCAGGTGGCGATATAGCAGAGCGTCTGCGGCTGCAGCTGATCGATGAAGATGAATGAGCGCAGCTCGGCCATCAACGGCCCCCCTTGAGCGTGTTACGGATTTCCTCGGCAATCAGGCGGCGCAGCTCTTCCCGCGCGCTGTCATCAAGGCCGCCGGACGCGGCGCCGCCGTGCTGGCGATGCCCGGTCTGCCCTGCCCGTGTCGGCGTCGACGATCGCCCCCCGTGAGGCAGCCCACCGGCCGGCGCCGGGGGCAGCGGGCCTTCGAACCCGACATCGACGGCGGCGAAGTCGGGGAAGTGCACGGCCTGATCGCTGTTGTAGGCGACGCGGCTCCAGTGGACGAGATGCTGCGGGCCGATGTTCTCGCCGATGGAACTGCGGCCGAAGTAGCCGGTGCCAATGGTGAAGGCCGGCGCCAGATGCGTCTGCAGCCCGGCCGCCCCCTGACTGCAGGGCGCGTTGACCACGATCCGGTAGCTCTCGACCATGCGGGCATAGTCCATGACCACCTGGGGGTCGCCGGCGTGGACGGCGGCGGAGTGCCCCGCGCCGGTGAGGCGCAGGATCGCCCGCGCCTCGGACAGCGCCTGATTGCGATTCTTGGCGACGTGGTAGCCGAGGACCGGGCAGAGCTTCTCCCGCGACATGCGCTCCTCGACACCGACGAGGGCGAACGGCGCGACCAGCACGCGGGTCTTCGGCGGCACCCGGATGCCGCACTCCTGGGCGATCCAGGTGGCATCGCGGCCGATGGCGGCCACGTTGAAGCCGCGCTCGTGGAACAGGAAACGGCGCAGTCGCTCGACCTCCTCCTCGTCGCAGATGTAGGCACCCGCCTGGCGGAGCGACTGGCGGAGCCGCTCGTCGGCCTCCGGCAGGGTGACCACCACGCTGTCCGAGGTGCAGAGCACGGAGTTGTCAAAGCTCTTGGAGTCGACGATGCACTTCGCCGCCATGGGGATGTCGGCACTGGGATCGACGTAGACCGGGGCATTCCCCGGCCCCACCCCGATGGCGGGATTGGAGGACGAATAGGCCGACCGGACCATGGCGGTGCCGCCGGTGGCGAGGATGACCGAGGTCTTGGGCGAGGCCATGAACTCCTCGATCAGCGGAATCGTGGGCTGCTCGATGACCTGGATGCAGCCGTCCGGCGCACCGGCCTCCACCGCCGCGCGGGCCAGGGTGTGCACGGCATCCACGCAGCAGGCCCGGGCGCCGGGGTGCGGGCTGAGGACGATGGCGTTGCGGGTCATCAGCGCCATCAGGATCTTGAAGTTCACCGTGGCGATGGGGTTGGTCGAGGGCGTGAGCGCGAGGACCACGCCGGCCGGGCGCGGGATGCGCACCATCTTGCGCGCCTCGTCCACCACCGGACTGACGAAGTCGTCGTCGGCGTAGTGGGCGGCGAAGGCCACCGAGGTCAGTTCGTTCTTCAGCGTCTTGTGCTCGACGACCCCGAAGCCGGTCTCCTCCACCGCCCAGGCCGCATAGTGGGCGGCGTGGTCATGGGCGACCTGCGCCACCGCCTCGACGATCCGACGGGTGCGGTCGCGGTCGAAGCGCTGGAAGATGCTCGCCGCCCAGCGGGCGCGCTCCAGCATGAGATCCGCATGGCTGCGGCGCGCCGCCTGGGTCTCGGAGATATCGACGAGGGTACGGATTTCCGGTTCCATCACATCATCCTCCGCGAGCCGGCGCCCATGAGCTCGTCCCGGGCCAGGCCGATGCCGATCTCCACCCGGCGCAGGACCTCCTCACAGTCGGCCTGGTTGAGCAGCAGACCGGGTTTGAACTGCAGCACGCGCGGATCCAGGGTCGAGAAGATCGCCCAGACCCCGTTGCGGTAGAGATGCTTCATGACCGGCTTGGCGCCCTGCTCATGATTGAATTCAAGGCCCATGACCAGGCCATGCTGACGAATGCCGAGGAAGAAGTCGGGGTACTCGGCCATGATGTCCTCGAGGCCGGCGCGCATGAAGTCGGCGATGAGGTTGACGGTGTGCCGCACCTCGGGCCGCTGGACCATCTCCAGGACCTTCATGGCCACCACGCAGCCGAGCTCGGCACCGCCGCCGGTGGAGATGTGCCCGAAGCCGTCGTCGTGGAGCCAGCCGGCGCAGTGCTCGGAGATGAGCGTGCAGCCGAGGGGGTAGAGTCCGCCGCCAATGCCCTTGGCGGTGACCATGATGTCGGGCTCGATGCCGTAGCGCATGCAGCCCCACATCTCGCCGGTGCGCATCAGTCCGGTCTGGACCTCGTCGGCGATGTAGAGCGCGTCGTAGCGCTCGCAGAGCTTCTTGACCGCCGGCAGGTAGCCCTCCGCCGGCATGGGAAAACCGTAAGTGGCGGGGATGGTCTCCATGATCACCGCGGCGACGTCCCGGCCCTTGAGGGCATCCTCCATGGCGTTCAGGTCATTGAACGGCACCTGGACGAACTCGCCCTCGCGGTCCTCGGACAGGAAGGTCTTGGAGAAGCGCTCGTCGCCGGTCTTCACGGCGAGCCCGGTGTGGCCGTGGTAGGCCTTGATCACCGAGACGATCTTGCGCTTCTTCGTGGCATAGCGCGCGGTCTTGAGGGCGATATCCACCGCCTCGCCGCCGCCGGAGCCATAGGCCGTGTAGCGCATGGTCGGCGACGGGGCACAGGCGGCCAGCGCCTCGGCGAGCGCCGTGCGGGCCAGGGCCGGGAAGTGGTGGTTGCCCATGTCGAAGCGGGCCGTGGCGCCCTTGAGCACCTCGACCAGCTCCGGGTTGCGGTGGCCGAGGTTGTAGGTGCCGCCATTGAGGTGCAGGTCGATCAGGCGGCGGCCATCCATGTCATACAGGTAGTAGCCCTCGCGCCGATCGATGACCAGGTCGACGCCCATGTCCTGCCAGTCCTGGGTCTTGCCCGGATTCCAGAACGACTTGGAGCGCTCGATGAATGCCTGCTTCGCTTCGCTCACGGTTTCCCCTCTCAATCTTTGCGGCTGACACTAGCCGCGGCCCCGCGGCCTCTGCTTGACAGAAGCCCTGCACGAATTGACAGCGTTCAGCCCATCCGCGAGAGATAGTCCTCGCCGAGCTCCGCGGAGACCCGTGCGAAGTCGGGCGCCAGGGCCTGGGCCTCGGGCACGTTGATATGCGAGGCGATCCAGGCGGTGAGCGCCATGCGGCGGAGCATGACGAAGCTGTCGATCTCCCGTTCCTCCTCGTCGGGCAGGTCGCGCACCAGGCGATAGCCCCGCACCCAGGCCTCGCGCATGGCGGGAATGGCGGGCGAGTCCTCGATGAAACTGATGCCGGCGGCGAAGTCGTAGAGGAACCAGCCGGATCCACAGTCATCGAAATCGATCAGCCAGGTGCGATCGCCGTCCATCAACAGGTTGGCGAGCCGCATGTCGGCATGGATCAGCCCGTAGCGCTGCGGCGACTGGCCGAACCGCTCGAGGCGCGTTCTGACCGTCTGCTCGACCCGCTCCAGGACCGCCTGCATCTCAGTATCGAGATGGGGCGCCCGGCGCCAGTCGCCCCAGGTGGCCTGCGGGCCGAAGACGGCATCCAGGTCCCAGGTCAGCCGCTCGAAGGGCGCCGGTTTCTGCCAGTGGATGGCATGCTCGTGGAGCCGGGCGGCCATGGCGCCGAGCTCCTCGAAGGGGCCGACCAGATCGCGGCTCTCGTCGGGCTGTTCCCCGGGCACATGCTCGAACATGACCATGTGCCGCGGGTTGGGCAGATCGGCGGAGACGCCCGTCTGGACCAGACGGCCATCGCGGCCGGGGATGGCCGCGGGCGTCCGCACGAAGCCGGTCGCCCGCAGGGCATGGGCCCAGGCCAGCTCGCACTCGATGGCCCGCTCGCTGTGGTAGTTCTCGCGGTGGACCCGCAACACCCGCCGTCCGCCATCGGGCAACGCCACCAGATAGGTGGCGTTCTCCGAGACGTTGAGCAGCCGCGCGGTGCTGCCCGCGGGCAGCGCCCAGTACCGCAGCGAGTCGTTGGCGAGGGCATCGAGCCGCTCCAGTAGGGTCTGATGCGCCAGAGAAGTCTGTTCCATTACCGCCTCCTGCCTGCTTTGCGCCATCCGCGATCAGATTTCCTCGAGGGCCTCGAGGGACTCCGGCAGGATCTGCCCGCCGTCGACAACGATCTGCTGGCCGGTGATGTAGCCGGCCTCGTCAGAGGCAAAGAACAGCGCGGCATTGCCGATATCCTCGACGGCACCCAGGCGCTTGAGCGGGATCGAGGCGGCCATGGTGTCGAGATAGTCCTGGCCGAGGTCCTGCAGGCCTTCGGTGTAGATATTGCCGGGCATCACGGCGTTAATGGTGGCGTTGTAGCGCGACAGCTCCATGGCCGCGGTCTTGAGGAAGCCCAGCTGACCGGCCTTGGAGGCACCGTAGTGTGTCCAGCCCGGGAAGCCGGTGACCGGGCCGGTGATGGACGAGGTCAGCACCACGCGGCCCTTGCCGGCCTTCTCGAAGTGCGGAATGCAGGCCTTGACGCTCAGGAAGGCACTGCGGAGGTTGGTGGCGATGACCTGGTCCCACTCGGCGGGATCCATGTCGACCATCTTGGTCTGCGGGAACATGCCGGCGTTGGCGCACATGACATCGAGTCCGCCGAATGCCTCGACGGTGTGGTCGACCATCTCGCGCACCGAGGCCCAGTCGGCCACGTCACAATGGGTCCAGTCGACATCGCAACCCTCGCCACGCAGGCTGTCCACCGTCTCGCGGGCGGCCTCCGCGCCGCGGGCCGCGATCATCACGCGGGCGCCCTGGCGGGCAAAGACGCTGGCGATCCCCCGGCCGATGCCCTTGGACCCGCCCGTGACGATCACGCTCCGACCCTTGATGGATGTCAGCATGGTTCTCTCCTCCCTAACGATTCATGGATAAAGGAATTCATCCGGCGCCGGACACTCCACCGCCGCCCGGGCGCCGCAGTGCCCGGAACAGCCAGAAGAGCAGCAGCGCCGCGGCGATGAGCAGCATTGAGCCCAGCACCGAGAGCATGCCCAGTGTCGGCACCAGCGGTGAGTAGCCGGAGATCATCTTGGCGTAGAGCCACTCCGG
>CAJXND010000061.1 GCA_913056385.1 uncultured Ectothiorhodospiraceae bacterium | reverse complement strand
CATCCCACGGGTTTCCGTCTCGGTATTACCGAGGAGTGGCGGTCGATGTGGTACGCCGACAGCAACCGCTTCGGTGACCAGCTGCATACCGATCACCTGATCCGGGAATTCATCCGCAAGCGCCTGTCGCATGCATCGATCAGCCGTATCCGCATCGAGCGGCCGGCCAAGAACGCACTGATCACGATTCACACGGCACGGCCGGGCATCGTGATCGGCAAGAAGGGCGAGGACATCGATCGTCTGCGCCGTGAGCTGACCCAGCGTATGGGGATTCCGGTTCACGTGAATATCGAGGAGATCCGTAAGCCGGAGCTCGATGCGCAGCTGGTGGCCGAGAGCGTTGCCCAACAGCTCGAGCGCCGGATCATGTTCCGCCGCGCCATGAAGCGCGCAGTGGGCAATGCCATGCGGCTTGGCGCCCAGGGCATCAAGATCCAGGTCGGTGGCCGGTTGAACGGCGCCGAGATCGCCCGCTCCGAGCGTTATCACGAGGGCAGTGTGCCGCTGCACACCCTTCGTGCCGATATTGATTACGGATTCGCCGAAGCCAAGACCACCTACGGAGTCATTGGCGTCAAGGTCTGGGTGTTCAAGGGCGAGATCCTGGACACGGACTCCGCCCCCAACCAGCGGGCGGCCGCCAGCTGAGGCGGTTGGAAGGAGACAGTCATGCTTCAGCCAAAGCGTACCAAGTTCAGAAAACAGCAGAAGGGCCGTAACAACGGCCTGGCCAGTCGCGGCGACAAGGTCAACTTCGGCGAGTTCGGCCTGAAGTCGACTACCCGCGGACCGGTCACGGCGCGGCAGATCGAGGCCGGGCGTCGGGCGATCAACCGTCACGTGCGTCGTGGCGGCAAGATCTGGATCCGGATCTTCCCGGACACCCCGATCACCTCCAAGCCGCTCGAGGTCCGGCAGGGCAAGGGCAAGGGCAACGTCGATCACTGGGCCGCCAAGGTGCAGCCCGGCCGCGTGATCTATGAAATCGAAGGGGTCTCCGAGGAGGTGGCGCGCGAGGCATTCCGCCGCGCGGCGGCCAAGCTCCCCGTGCAGACCCGCTTCGTCGAACGGACGGCGATGTGATGAAGGCAACGGAACTTCGCGACAAGGACATCAAGGCCCTCGAGGGCGAGCTCCTGGAGCAGCGCAAGGAGCAGTTCAACCTGCGTATGCAGCAGGCGACCGGGCAGCTTGCGCGGCCCGACCAGGTGACACGGGTACGGCGGGATATCGCCCGTCTCAAGACCGTGATCAACGAGAAGATCAAGGCAGGCGAGACGTCATGAGCGAGAAAGACAGCGTCCAGCGCACGGTCAACGGTCGCGTGACCAGCACGGCAATGGACAAGACCATCACGGTGGCCGTGGAGCGGCAGGTTGCCCATCCGCTGTATGGCAAGTACATCCGCCGGACCACCAAGGTCCATGCGCACGACGAGGACAATGTCTGTCAGAAGGGCGACTGGGTGGCCGTGACGGAGTGCCGCCCGATCTCCAGGCGCAAGTCCTGGCGGCTCGTGGAAGTGCTCGAGCGCGCGGCCCAATAGGCAACGGATAATCATAGAGAGTCAATCGCCATGATTCAGATGCAGACGCTGCTTGGCGCGGCGGACAACAGCGGAGCGCGGGAAGTCCAGTGCATCAAGGTACTGGGCGGATCCAAGCGCCGCTACGCCGGCATCGGCGACATCATCAAGGTCAGCGTCAAGGACGCGATCCCTCGCGGTCGCGTCAAGAAGGGCGAGGTCTACAACGCCGTGGTGGTGCGTACCAAGCGCGGCGTACGTCGGCCCGACGGTTCGCTGATCCGTTTCGACGGCAATGCCGCCGTGCTGCTCAACAACAACCTGCAGCCCATCGGCACCCGTGTGTTCGGTCCGGTGACCCGCGAGCTGCGCACCGAGCGCTTCATGCGGATCATCTCCCTGGCGCCGGAGGTATTGTAGTCATGCGCAAGATCAGAACCGGTGACGAAGTCATGGTCATCGCCGGCAAGGACAAGGGCCGGCGTGGCCGGGTGACCCGGGTGCTCCCCGAGCGGGATCGCATCGTGGTCGAGAACGCGAACATGGTGAAGAAACACCGGCGGGCGAATCCCCAGGCGAATGACGCCGGCGGGATCATCGAGCAGGAAATGCCCCTGCATCGCTCCAACGTGGCCATCTACAACCCCAACACCGGCAAGCCCGATCGGGTCGGTGTCCGGGTCGAGGATGACGGCCGCAAGGTGCGTTTCTTCAAGTCCGACAACAACCTGATTGACTAGGGTGCCGTGATGGCCAGATTGCGGGAGCAATACAAAAGCGAAATCGTCTCGGCGCTGTCCCAGCGCTTTGAGTACGGCAACCCCATGCAGGTGCCGCGGCTCGAGAAGATCGTCATCAACATGGGCCTCGGCGAGGCGACCCGCGACAAGAAAGTCGTGGATCATGCGGTCGGTGACCTGGCGGCACTCGCCGGCCAGAAGCCCATCGTGACCTATACGCGGAAGGCCGTTGCCGGCTTCAAGATCCGCGAGGGCTGGCCGATCGGCGCCAAGGTCACGCTGCGTCGCGAGCGGATGTACGAGTTCCTCGACCGGTTGATCAATATCGCCGCGCCGCGGATCCGCGACTTCCGGGGTTTCTCGCCGCGTTCGTTCGACGGGCGGGGCAACTACAACGTCGGTATCCAGGAACAGTTGGTGTTCCCGGAGCTCGAGTTCGACAAGATCGATGCCATTCGCGGTATGGATATCGCGATCGGCACTACTGCAAGGACGGACGAGGAAGCCATGGCCCTGCTCGAGGGCTTTGGGTTCCCCTTCCGCAAGTAAAGAGGGCAGGAAATGGCTAAGGTTTCCATGGTCCAGCGTGAGCTCAAGCGCGAGCGGCTTCGCAACAAGTACGCGACCAAGCGCGCCGAGCTCAAGGAAATCATTCGCAGCCCCGCCTCCTCGGACGAGGAGCGGGCGGCGGCCCAGGAGCAGCTTCAGAACCTGCCCCGGAACGCCAGCCCGGTGCGGGGTCGCAACCGGTGCAATGTGTCCGGCCGGCCTCGCGGTTATTACCGCAAGTTCGGGCTGGCTCGGAACATGCTCCGCCAGGCCGCCATGCGCGGCGAGATCCCCGGCCTGAAGCTGTCCAGCTGGTGATCGGTATGGGCAAGGGTAAGCAGGCAAGGAACCAGGTGACGCGAACATGAGCATGACCGATCCCATCGCGGATATGCTGACCCGCATTCGCAACGGTCAGTCCGCCGAGAAGACGGAGGTCTCGATGCCCTCCTCGAAGCTGAAGATGGCCATCGCCCGAGTGCTGAAGGGCGAAGGCTATGTTCATGACTACCGGGTCGAGGGCGACGAGAAGAAGCCGACGCTGGTGGTGTCGCTGAAGTATCACGACGGCCGTCCGGTCATCGAGGAGATTCAGCGCGTCAGCCGGCCCGGCCTGCGCCGCTTCGAGGGCAAGGGCTCTCTGCCGCGGGTACGTGGCGGGCTGGGGACGGCCATCATTTCCACCTCGCAGGGTGTCATGACCGATCGGGCGGCGCGCGACGCCGGCCACGGCGGTGAAGTCCTCTGCGTCGTGTTCTAGAGACGGGATGAGGCGGTCATGTCCAGAGTAGCGAACAATCCGGTAACGATCCCGAGTGGTGTCGAGGTCAAGCTCGGCGGCGATCGCGCGATCACCGTCAAGGGCGGCAAGGGCGAGCTCAGCCACACCATCCATAACTGGGTGGACGTGGGCCAGGAAGAGCAGACCCTGACCTTTGCGGCCAATCGCGAGCGGCAGGATGCCGTCGCGCTGGCCGGGACCACCCGGGCCCTGGTGAACAATATGGTCCGCGGCGTAAGTGAAGGCTTCGAGCGGCGCCTGCAGCTGGTTGGCGTGGGTTACCGCGCCCAGGCTCAGGGGCAGAAGCTCAATCTCACGCTCGGGTTTTCGCACCCGGTCGAGCATCCGGTGCCCGAAGGCGTCACGGTCGAGACGCCGTCCAACACGGAAATCGTGGTCAAGGGCATCGACAAGCAGAAGGTCGGTCAGGTGGCGGCAGACATCCGCGCCTATCGTCCGCCGGAGCCCTACAAGGGCAAGGGCGTTCGGTACGCCGACGAGCGGGTCATCATGAAGGAAGCCAAGAAGAAGTAATGGCGATGGAGAAGAAGGCAGCAAGACAGCGTCGGGCCCGCAAGGCCCGCGCCAAGATGCGGGAGCTCGGAGCGGTACGGCTGACGATTCACCGTACGCCCCGGCATACCTATGCCCAGGTCATCTCCGTGGATGCCGGCCAGACCCTGGCGGCGGCCTCCACGCTGGAGAAGGACGTGCGTGGCGAACTCGCCAGCGGTGGCAATATCGAGGCCGCCAGGGCGGTTGGCCGGGCCATCGCCGAGCGGGCGACGGCGGCGGGTATCACCGAAGTGGCCTTCGACCGCTCGGGCTTCAAGTATCACGGACGCGTTCAGGCGATTGCCGACGCCGCCCGTGAAGCCGGACTCAAATTCTGAACAGAGGCATAGTGGCGATGGCGACCAGTGATGTCAGCGGTGAGGGCCTTCGCGAGAAGCTCATCACCATCAATCGCGTGGCCAAGGTGGTGAAGGGCGGCCGTCAGTTCGGCTTTACCGCCCTGACCGTGGTCGGCGACGGCGAGGGTTCCGTGGGTTACGGGTACGGCAAGGCGCGTGAGGTGCCCCTGGCCATCCAGAAGGCCATGGAGCGCGCCCGGCAGAACATGCGTTCGGTCAACCTCAACGGTCCGACCCTGCAGTACGCGATCACGGGCTACCATGGCTCGAGCAAGGTCTTCATGCAGCCGGCCTCGGAAGGCACCGGCATCATCGCCGGCGGCGCCATGCGCGCCGTATTCGAGGTGGTGGGCGTGCAGGACGTGCTGGCCAAGGCCATCGGCTCACGTAACCCGATCAACGTGGTCCAGGCGACCATCAAGGCGCTCACCGATTACGACTCTCCGGAGTACGTGGCGGCCAAGCGCGGCAAGACCGTTGAAGAGGTTCAGGGCTGATCATGGCTAAGAACAAGCAGCTTCGTGTGACCCTGGTGCGCAGCCTCTCCGGCCGGCTGGCCGGACACAAGGCCTGCGTCTCCGGGCTTGGCCTTCGGCGCATGCACCACAGCGTGCTGGTCAGCGATACGCCGGAGAACCGCGGGATGATCAATAAGGTCTCCTACATGCTCCAGGTCGAGGAGGTCTGAGCGATGCGACTCAATTCACTGCGCCCCGCACCGGGTTCGCGGCGCGATGCCGAACGTGTCGGTCGTGGTGCCGGCTCGGGCATGGGCAAGACCGCACGGCGCGGTCACAAGGGTCAGAAGGCCCGTAGCGGCGGTTTCCACAAGACCGGCTTCGAGGGCGGTCAGATGCCGCTCCAGCGTCGGGTGCCCAAGGTCGGTTTCCGTTCGCGCAAGGGTCAGTACGTGGCCGAGATTCGTTTGCCGGAGCTCGCCGGCGTAGAGGGCGACGTGGTGTCGCTGGAGACGTTGCAGGCGGCCGGTATCGTGCCGCGGAACACGCGTTCGGCGAAGGTCATCGCCTCCGGGGAGATCGGCCGGGCGGTGACGCTGCAAGGCGTGCGGGCCACGGCCGGTGCCCGTGCGGCCATTGAAAAGGCCGGCGGCAAGGTCGAGGCGTAAGTGGCCAAGGCGTCCGCCAATGCAGGTGCCCTCGGGGGCATGGGCCGGCTCACGGAGGTTCGCCAGCGGCTGACCTTCGTGGTGGTGGCTCTGATCGTCTATCGCCTGGGTGCGCACATCACCATTCCGGGGATCGACCAGGGTGCCCTTGCGGAGATGTTCGAGCAGCAGTCGGGGACGATCCTCGACATGTTCAACATGTTCTCCGGCGGTGCGCTGGGCCGGCTGTCGATCTTTGCACTGGGCGTGATGCCCTATATCAGCGCATCGATCATCATGCAGCTGATGAGCGCGGTGGTGCCGTCGCTGCAGCAGTTGCGCAAGGAAGGCGAGCAGGGCCGGCGGGTGATTACCAAGTACACACGCTACGGCACGCTGGCGCTCGCGCTGTTCCAGGGCATCGGCATTACGGTGGCGCTGCAGAACCAGGGCGTGGTCCTCGATCCCGGCCCGAGCTTTGTGTTCATCGGCACGACGACGCTGGTTACGGGTACCATGTTCCTGATGTGGCTGGGTGAGCAGATCACCGAGCGGGGCATCGGCAACGGCATCTCGCTGATCATTTTCGCCGGCATCGTGGCCGGTCTGCCGGCGGCACTGGGCGGTACGCTCGAGCTGACGCGCACCGGCGAGCTCGGCATCCCGACGGTGATCATCCTGCTGATGCTCGCGCTGAGCGTGATCTGGTTCATCGTCTTCATGGAGCGCGGTCAGCGCCGGATCACCATCCATTACGCGCGGCGCCAGCAGGGCCGGAAGATGTATGCGGGGCAGACCAGCCACCTGCCGCTGAAGATCAACATGGCGGGCGTGATCCCGGCGATCTTCGCATCCAGCATCATCCTCTTTCCCGCGACCATCGGGCAGTGGTTTGGCGAGATGGACGGACTTTCGTGGATGCAGCGCCTGGGTCAGACCCTGAGCCCCGGGCAGCCGCTCTACATTGCCTTCTACGGCGCAGCGATCATCTTTTTCTGTTTTTTCTACACGGCGCTGGTTTTCAACTCGCGGGACACGGCCGACAATCTGAAGCGCTCCGGCGCGTTCATTCCCGGCGTGCGGCCCGGTGAGCAGACTTCGCGCTATATCGACAAGGTCATGACGCGGCTCACGCTGGTGGGCGCGGGGTATATCACGGCGGTCTGCCTGCTGCCGGAGTTCCTGATCCTCTACTGGAACGTGCCGTTCTATTTCGGCGGCACCTCGCTGCTGATCATCGTGGTGGTGGTGATGGACTTCATGTCGCAGCTGCAGGCCCATCTGGTGTCCCACCAGTACGAACCGCTGATGAAGAAGGCCAATCTGCAGGCCCACGGGCGTGGCGCCGGCGGCGGGCTGATGCGCTGAATGAGAAATCTGGAGACGGGACGATGAAGGTACGTGCCTCGGTCAAGAAAATCTGCCGCAACTGCAAGGTGATCAAGCGCGGCGGCGTGGTGCGGGTGATCTGCACGACGGATGCCCGCCACAAGCAGCGTCAGGGCTGAGCCCGGACGATGGTGGCTTGAATGAAACACGGTAATCCAGCTACACTAGCGGGTTTCCGCGAGCAAAGAACAACTCGGGAGTAACGGCTCATGGCCCGTATTGCTGGCGTCAATATCCCCGCCAACAAGCACACAGTGATCGCGCTGACCTCGATTTACGGCATTGGCCGGACTCGGGCGGCGACGATCTGCAAGGCGGCCGACGTCGCGCCCGACCGCAAGGTCAACGAGCTCACCGACGACGAGCTCGAGCGCGTGCGCGGCGCCGTCAATGAATTTGCCGTCGAGGGCGATCTGCGGCGTCAGGTGGCCATGGACATCAAGCGTTTGATGGACATGGGCTGCTATCGCGGCATCCGCCACCGGCGTGGCATGACGGTGCGGGGTCAGAAGACCCGCACCAATGCGCGCACCCGCAAGGGCCCGCGCCGTGCCGTCACCCGTTAACGCAATAGCAGGACAGCATTCACATGGCCAAGCCAACCACCCGTACCCGCAAGCGCGTCAAGCGTACGGTTGTCGATGGGATCGCGCATGTCAACGCGACCTTCAATAACACGGTGATCACCATCACCGACCGGCAGGGTAATGCCCTCGCCTGGGCCAGTTCCGGTGGCAGCGGTTTCCGCGGCTCTCGCAAGAGCACGCCGTTCGCTGCGCAGGTGGCGTCCGAGCGGGCCGGCGAGGCGGCCAAGGACTATGGCCTGAAGAACCTGGAGGTGCGGGTCAAGGGACCGGGGCCGGGCCGGGAGTCGGCCGTTCGGGCCCTCAACAACGTTGGCTACCGCATTACGAATATCGAGGACGTGACGCCCATCCCGCATAACGGATGCCGTCCGGCCAAGAAGCGTCGCGTCTGATCAGGGGAACGCAATCATGGCACGTTACATCGGACCGACCTGCAAGCTGGCCCGCCGCGAGGGCACCGACCTCTACCTGAAGAGCGGTGTCCGGCCGCTGGACAGCAAGTGCAAACTCGATAC
>CAJXND010000060.1 GCA_913056385.1 uncultured Ectothiorhodospiraceae bacterium | reverse complement strand
GTGTCGATGATGTTGATGCGGGTCTCGGGGTACTGCTGGTCCATGCCACGCCAGAACGTGGTGGTGGCAGCGGAGGTGATCGTGATGCCACGCTCCTGCTCCTGCTCCATCCAGTCCATGACGGCCGCACCTTCGTGCACCTCGCCCATCTTGTGGGAGATGCCCGTGTAGAAAAGGATGCGCTCCGTGACCGTGGTCTTGCCGGCATCAATGTGCGCCATGATGCCGATATTGCGGTAGCGCTCGATCGGTGTCTTGCGTGCCAAAACGTGTACCCCTGAACCTGTTTACCAGCGGAAGTGCGAGAAGGCCTTGTTGGCCTCCGCCATGCGATGCGTGTCCTCGCGCTTCTTCACTGCGCTGCCGCGACCCTCGGCCGCTTCCAGCAGCTCATTGCCGAGCCGATGCCCCATGGTGGCCTCGCTGCGCTTGCGCGCCGCCTCGATCACCCAGCGCATGCCCAGCGTGTTGCGGCGCTGCGGCCGCACCTCGACGGGCACCTGGTAGGTGGCACCACCGACGCGACGGGACTTCACCTCGACCACCGGCCGGACGTTCTCCAGGGCGGTCTCCAGGACCTCCATGGGATCGCCCGAGTGCTTCTCGGCAATGCGATCAAGCGCCCCGTAGACGATCTTCTCGGCCACGGCACGCTTGCCATCCCGCATGATCATGTTCACGAAGCGGGTCAGCATCTCGCTGTCGTACTTCGGATCAGCGAGGACCTTGCGCTTGGGGACTTCTCTTCTTCTCGGCATGACTATCTACCCGCTTATCCCTTGGGCCGCTTGGCGCCGTACTTGGAACGGCCCTGACGGCGCTTGCTGACCCCGGCGGTATCCAGGGAACCGCGCACGACGTGGTAGCGCACACCCGGCAGGTCCTTGACTCGACCGCCGCGGATGAGCACCACGGAGTGCTCCTGCAGGTTGTGCCCCTCACCGCCGATGTAGCTGGACACCTCGTAGCCGTTGGTCAGCCGGACGCGCGCGACCTTACGCAGCGCGGAGTTCGGCTTCTTCGGCGTGGTGGTGTACACGCGGGTGCAGACGCCGCGCCGCTGCGGGCAGGCCTCCAGCGCCGGCACGTTGCTCTTCTCGTGCGGGCGCTTGCGGGGCTTGCGCACCAGCTGATTGATCGTGGCCATAGAGTTTGACTCCAGTCCTTCAACGAACATCAGGCCGGGTACACCGGCCTGACGAAAGCCGTTAAGTTTAGAATCGGGCCCCCGGGGTGTCAACCGAAAGCCCCATTCCACCTAGTTTTCCGAGAGATCCGCCGCATCCGGCGCCGCCGCCGGGCTGCTGAGGCCGAACTGCGGGGCCATCGGGATCATCGGCGACGGCGCTTCGCGGCGCTGGCGCTGACGGTCCTGATGGTAGGCATAGCCCGTCCCCGCCGGGATCAGGCGACCCACGATGACGTTCTCCTTGAGACCGCGCAGATCGTCGCGGGCGCCGCGCGTGGCGGCATCCGTGAGCACCCGGGTGGTCTCCTGGAACGACGCCGCGGAGATGAACGAGTCGGTCGCCAGCGAGGCCTTGGTGATGCCCAGCAGCTGAGGCTCCCAGCGGGCCGGCGCCTTGCCCTGCTCGACGAGCCGCTCGTTCTCTTCCTCGACCCGCGCCCAGTCGGCCTGCTCGCCGCGCAGGTAGCGGGTATCGCCGGCGTCGCGGATCTCGACCTTGCGCAGCATCTGGCGGCTGATCACCTCGATGTGCTTGTCGTTGATCTTCACGCCCTGCAGGCGATAGACGTCCTGGATCTCCTTGACCATGTAGGCCGCCAGCTCGGTGACGCCCAGCAGGCGCAGGATGTCATGCGGGTTGGGCTCGCCATCGCAGATGACCTCGCCCTTCTCGACATGCTCGCCCTCGAACACCGTGACGTTCCGCCACTTGGGAATGAGCTCCTCGTAGTGCTCGCCGTCCGGCGTGGTGATCACCAGGCGCTGCTTGCCCTTGGTGTCCTTGCCGAAGCTCACCGTCCCCGAGGTCTCGGCGAGGATCGCCGGCTCCTTGGGCTTGCGGGCCTCGAACAGGTCCGCCACCCGGGGCAGGCCACCGGTGATGTCGCGGGTCTTGGAGGACTCCTGCGGGATGCGGGCGATGACGTCGCCGACATCCACCTCGGCATTGTCCTCGACGCTGACGATGGCGCCGGCCGGCAGCGAGTAGTGCGCCGGGATGTCGGTGCCCGCCAGGTTGAGGTCGTTGCCTTCCTCGTCCACCAGCTTGACCACGGGCCGCAGGTCCTTGTAGGCGACCTTCTCGCCGGTGCTGCGGCGGGTGTGCTCGCCGCTGCCGCGGGTCTTGGGATCGGTCACCACCAGGCTGCTGAGGCCGGTGACCTCGTCGGTCTCGCGGTTCACGGTGACACCCTCGACGAAGTCGTAGAACTTCAGCCGGCCCTTCACCTCGGTGACGATGGGATGGGTGTGCGGATCCCAGGTGGCGACGATCTGGCCGGCCTCGACCGCCTCGTCGTCGGCCACGGCAATGGTGGCGCCATAGGGCACCTTGTAGCGCTCGCGCTCACGGCCGGCCTCGTCCATGACCGTGATCTCGCCGGAGCGGGAGACCGCGACCAGGTTGCCGGAGTGATGGGCGACGGTCTTCAGGTTGTGCAGCCGCACGGTCCCCGCCGACTTGACCTGGACGTTGCTCACCGCGGCGGCCCGCGAGGCCGCACCACCGATGTGGAAGGTCCGCATGGTGAGCTGCGTGCCGGGTTCGCCGATGGACTGGGCGGCGATGACGCCGACCGACTCGCCCACGTTGACGCGGTGACCCCGGGCCAGGTCACGGCCGTAGCAGGCCGAGCACACGCCGTGGCGGGTCTCGCAGGTGATCGGCGAGCGCACCCAGATCTCGTCGACGCCCTCGCTCTCGATCTTCTCCACCAGCCGCTCGTCGAGCAGCGTGCCCTGATCCACCAGGATCTCGCCGGTACCCGGCTGGACCACATCCTGCGCCACCACCCGGCCGAGGACGCGCTCGCCCAGGGCCTCGACCACATCGCCGCCCTCGATGAGCGGCGTCATGCGCAGGCCGCGGTGGGTGCCGCAGTCGTCGGAGGTGACCACCAGATCCTGCGAGACGTCCACCAGGCGACGGGTGAGATAGCCGGAGTTGGCCGTCTTCAGCGCCGTGTCCGCCAGGCCCTTACGGGCGCCGTGGGTGGAGATGAAGTACTGCAGGACGTTCAGACCCTCGCGGAAGTTCGCGGTGATCGGCGTCTCGATGATGGACCCGTCGGGCTTGGCCATGAGGCCACGCATGCCGGCCAGCTGCCGAATCTGTGCCGCCGAGCCACGGGCGCCGGAGTCGGCCATCATGAAGATCGAGTTGGTGGACTTCTGCACCACCTCGTTGCCTTCGTGGTCGGTGACCGTCTCCTTGCCGAGCTTGTCCATCATGGCGGTGGCCACTTCATCGTTGGTCCGCGACCAGATGTCCACCACCTTGTTGTAGCGCTCGCCGTTGGTCACCAGGCCCGAGGCGTACTGATCCTCGATGTCCTTCACCTCGGCCTCGGCCTCGGTGAGGATGCGCTCCTTCTCCTCGGGCACGACCATGTCTTCCATGCCGATGGACACCGCCGCCCGGGTGGACATGCGGAAGCCCAGGTACATGATCTGGTCGGCGAAGATCACCGTGGCCTTCAGGCCCAGGCGCCGATAGCACTGGTCGATGACCTCGGAGATGGCCTTCTTGGTCATGTCGCGGTCGACCAGCTCGAAGGGCAGGCCCTCGGGGACGATGCCGTAGAGCAGCGCCCGGCCCACGGTGGTGTCGAAGCGCCTGGTGGCCTCGCTGCGGTTGCCCTCGTCGTCGACCACCACCTCGTGGATGCGCACGGTGGCGCGGGCCTGCAGGCCGACCTTGCCGCTCTCGTAGGCGCGGTGCACCTCGTTGAGGTCGGCGAAGCTCATGCCCTCGCCGGGCTGGTTCTCCAGCGCCAGCGACATGTAGTAAAGCCCCAGCACCACGTCCTGCGAGGCGCCGATGATCGGCTCACCGGAGGCCGGCGAGAGGACATTGTTGGTCGCCATCATCAGCGCGCGGGCCTCGAGCTGCGCCTCCAGCGACAGCGGCACGTGCACCGCCATCTGGTCGCCGTCGAAGTCGGCGTTGAACGCCGGGCAGACCAGCGGGTGCAGCTGGATGGCCTTGCCCTCGATGAGGACCGGCTCGAAGGCCTGGATGCCCAGGCGATGCAGCGTCGGCGCGCGGTTGAGCATCACCGGATGCTCGCGGATGACCTCCTCGAGGATATCCCAGACCTCGGCGGTCTCCCGCTCGACCATCTTCTTGGCCGCCTTGATCGTGGTGGCCAGGCCCAGGCGCTGCAGGCGCGAGAAGATGAACGGCTTGAACAGCTCCAGCGCCATGCGCTTGGGCAGGCCGCACTGATGCAGGCGCAGCGTGGGGCCGACGACGATCACGGAACGGCCCGAGTAGTCGACGCGCTTGCCCAGCAGGTTCTGCCGGAAGCGGCCCTGCTTGCCCTTGATCATGTCCGCCAGCGACTTCAGCGGGCGCTTGTTGGTGCCGGTGATGGCCCGGCCGCGACGGCCGTTGTCGAGCAGCGCATCCACCGACTCCTGCAGCATGCGCTTTTCGTTGCGCACGATGATGTCCGGCGCGGACAGATCCAGCAGCCGGCGCAGGCGGTTGTTGCGGTTGATCACCCGACGGTAGAGATCATTGAGATCGGAGGTGGCGAAGCGCCCGCCATCCAGCGGCACCAGTGGCCGCAGGTCCGGCGGCAGCACCGGCAGGACGGTCATGATCATCCACTCGGGGCGGTTGCCCGACTCGAGGAACGACTCCACCAGCTTCAGGCGCTTGGACAGGCGCTTGATCTTGGTCTCGGAGTTGGTGGCATCCATCTGCTCACGGAGGGTGTCCGTCTCCTCGCGCAGGTCGAGGTTCTTGAGCAGGTGGAACACCGCCTCGGCGCCCATGCGGGCGTCGAACTCGTCGCCGTACTGCTCCATGGCGTCCAGGTACTGGTCGTCACTGAGCAGCTGGCCCTTCTTGAGCGGCGTCATGTTGGGCTCGATGACCACGAACGCCTCGAAGTAGAGGATGCGCTCGATGTCGCGCAGGGTCATGTCGAGCAGCAGGCCGATGCGCGAGGGCAGCGACTTCAGGAACCAGATGTGCGCCGCCGGGCTCGCCAGCTCGATGTGGCCCATGCGCTCGCGGCGCACCTTGGCCAGGGTCACCTCGACGCCGCACTTCTCACAGACCACGCCGCGGTGCTTGAGGCGCTTGTACTTGCCGCACAGGCACTCGTAGTCCTTCACCGGGCCGAAGATCTTGGCGCAGAACAGCCCGTCGCGCTCCGGCTTGAAGGTCCGGTAGTTGATGGTCTCCGGCTTTTTCACCTCACCGAAGGACCACGACCGGATCTTCTCCGGCGAGGCCAGTCCGATGCGGATGCCGTCGAAATCGTCGAGCTGGGCGCCCGGCTGCTTGAACAGATTCAGTAGGTCTTTCATATCGGCTACCCGTTCAGTCCTGCTCGAGCTCGATATCGATACCGAGAGAGCGAATCTCCTTGACCAGCACGTTGAAGGATTCGGGCATGCCCGCCTCCATCTGGTGCTCGCCGTCGACGATGTTCTTGTACATCTTGGTGCGGCCGGCGACGTCGTCGGACTTCACCGTGAGCATCTCCTGCAGCGTGTAGGCCGCGCCGTACGCCTCCAGGGCCCAGACCTCCATCTCGCCGAAGCGCTGGCCGCCGAACTGCGCCTTGCCGCCCAGCGGCTGCTGGGTGACCAGGCTGTACGGCCCGGTGGAGCGGGCATGCACCTTGTCGTCGACCAGGTGGTTGAGCTTGAGGATGTGCATGTAGCCCACGGTCACCGGCCGGTCGAAGGCCTCGCCGGTGCGACCGTCCCAGAGCTGGGCCTGGCCCGACTCCGGCAGGCCCGCCAGCCGCAGCATGGTCTTGATCTCGCCCTCGTTGGCGCCATCGAAGACCGGAGTGGCCATGGGCACGCCGGCCCGAAGGTTCTCGCAGAGCTCGATGATCTCGTCATCGCTGAGGCTGTCGAGATCCTCCTGCTTGCCGCTGGAGTTGTAGATCTGGCCGAGGTACTCGCGCAGCTCGGCGACCTTCTTGCGGGCATCGAGCATCTCGGCGATGCGCCGGCCCAGGCCCTTGGCGGCCCAGCCCAGATGCACCTCGAGCACCTGACCGATGTTCATGCGCGAGGGCACGCCGAGCGGCGAGAGCACCACGTCGATGGGCTCGCCGTCGGCGGAGAACGGCATGTCCTCCACCGGCACCACGCGGGAGATCACACCCTTGTTGCCGTGGCGGCCGGCGAGCTTGTCACCGGCCTGGATGCGACGCTTCACGGCGAGATAGACCTTGACCATCTTGAGCACGCCGGGGGCGAGGTCGTCGCCGGCGCTGATCTTGGCCTTCTTCTCCTCGAAGCGCTCATCGAACGCCTCACGCTGGGCCCTGAGCTGGGCCTGGACGGCCTCGAGCTGGGCCATGGCGCCCTCGTCGCGCAGGCGGATCTCGAACCAGCGCTGCCGGTCGACCCCCTGCAGGTACTCGGCGGTGATCTCGGTGCCGGCCTTGAGCCGATCCGGCCCACCGTCGGCAACCCGGCCGATGAGTGCCTGCTCGAGACGGGTGAAGGCATCGTCCTCGAAGATGCGGTACTGGTCGTCCAGGTCCTTGCGCACGTCGGCGAGGGCGTCGGCCTCGATGGACAGCGCCCGGGCATCCTTCTCGACGCCGTCGCGGGTGAACACCTGGACGTCCACCACCGTGCCGTCCATGCCCGAGGGCACGCGCTGCGAGGTGTCCTTCACGTCCGAGGCCTTCTCGCCGAAGATCGCCCGCAGGAGCTTTTCCTCCGGCGTGAGCTGGGTCTCGCCCTTGGGGGTGACCTTGCCCACGAGGATGTCGCCGGCCTTCACCTCGGCGCCGACATAGACGATGCCCGACTCGTCGAGCTTGGCCAGTGCGCTTTCGCCCACGTTGGGGATGTCGGCGGTGATCTCCTCCGGGCCCAGCTTGGTGTCGCGGGCCACGGCGGTGAGCTCCTCGATGTGGATCGTCGTGTAGCGATCCTCCTCGACCACCTTCTCGGAGATGAGGATGGAGTCCTCGAAGTTGTAGCCGTTCCAGGGCATGAAGGCGACACGCATGTTCTGGCCCAGCGCCAGCTCGCCCATGTCCGTGGACGGGCCATCGGCCAGCACATCGCCCCGGGCCACCCGGTCGCCCGGGCGCACCAGCGGCTTCTGGTTCTGGCAGGTGTTCTGGTTGGAGCGCGTGTACTTGGTGAGGTTGTAGATATCCACACCCGGCTCGCCGGACTGGGTCTCGTCGTCGTTGACGCGGACCACCACGCGGGCGGCGTCCACCTGATCGACCACGCCGCCGCGGTCGGCCACCACGGTGACGCCGGAATCCACCGCCACGGCCCGCTCCATGCCGGTACCCACCACGGGCTTCTCGGCACGCAGCGTCGGCACCGCCTGGCGCTGCATGTTGGAGCCCATGAGCGCACGGTTGGCGTCGTCATGCTCGAGGAACGGCACCATGGAGGCGGCCACCGAGACGATCTGCTTCGGCGAGACGTCCATGTACTGGACCTTGTCCGGGGAGGACATGCCGAACTCGTTCTGGTGGCGGATGGAGATCAGCGAGTCCACCAGGCGGCCGTTCTCGTCGATGCGGGCGTTGGCCTGGGCGATGATGTAGCGGCTCTCCTCGATGGCGGAGAGGTATTCCACATGATCGGTCACCCGGCCGTCCTCGACCCGACGATACGGCGTCTCGAGGAAGCCGTAGCTGTTGAGCCGCGCATAGCAGGCCAGCGAGCTGATCAGCCCGATGTTCGGCCCTTCCGGCGTCTCGATGGGGCAGACCCGGCCGTAATGGGTGGGGTGCACGTCGCGCACCTCGAAGCCCGCCCGCTCGCGGGTCAGGCCGCCCGGGCCCAGCGCCGAGACGCGGCGCTTGTGGGTGACCTCGGAGAGCGGGTTGTTCTGGTCCATGAACTGCGAGAGCTGCGAGGAGCCGAAAAACTCCTTGATCGCCGCCGCCACGGGCTTGGCATTAATGAGCTCCTGGGGCATCAGGCCCTCGCTCTCGGCCAGGCTCAGGCGCTCGCGCACCGCCCGCTCCACGCGGACCAGGCCAACCCGGAAGACGTTCTCGGCCATCTCGCCCACGCAGCGCACGCGGCGGTTGCCCAGGTGGTCGATGTCATCGACCGTGCCCTTGCCGTTGCGGATGTTGATGAGCTCGTGGAGCACGGCGAGGATGTCGTCGTTGTCGAGCACGCCGCTGCCCTCGACCTCATCCCGGCCGACGCGCAGGTTGAACTTCATCCGGCCCACGGCGGAGAGGTCGTAGCGGTCCTCGCTGAAGAACAGGTTGGCGAACAGGTTCTCCGCGGCGTCCTTGGTCGGCGGCTCGCCGGGGCGCATCATCCGATAGATCTCCACCAGCGCCTCGAGCTGCGTGGTGGTGGTGTCGATGGCCAG
>CAJXND010000059.1 GCA_913056385.1 uncultured Ectothiorhodospiraceae bacterium | reverse complement strand
CTGTGGCTGCACCGGCCGTTCCGGATGGATGAGTGGCTGCTCTATACCTTCGATACACCGAGCGCCTCCAATGCCCGGGGATTCTCCCGCGGCAGCATATTCACCCGCGACGGTGTGCTCGTGGCATCGGTGGCCCAGGAAGGGCTGATCCGGCCGGTTGAGCGTCAATCCTCGTAACTGACGAGTTCGCTGGCCTCTACCAGGCCCAGCTCGAGGCCGATGGAATAGAAGCTGGTCACGGAAAACTCGCTGATATCGCTGGCGGTATGGGCCACAGTGATGCCGCCACACAGCCGGCGGGATGCGGCCTTGGTGACTTCCTGGAGCAGGGCGAAGTCGCGGAACCAGTGCTTCAGCGGTGGTTTCCCCATGGCCCTTCTGCGCCGGTTTCTTTCCTCGATGGCCGTTTCCACCGACGTCTCGAGCCGCGGAAGGATTCCGGCATCGGCGGTCTGCAGCACGTCCACCAGTTGTGAGTATCGATACTCCAGAGTCACGTTGTCCCGATCGGCATCGCGGGCGTGATAGGGCGCCATGGATTCATCCAGACAGACCAGCGCCCGGCCGAGGCCGAGGCGCGCCGCGATTTGCGGTGTGATGGCTGAGATGCCGCGCGGTTCCAGCGGATCGCCCTGGATGATCAACAGTAGCGGTTTCGTCGGGGGCTTGGCCTGCCAGTGGTCTGCGAGGCGACTGGCGACGCGAGCGGCCACCGCGGTCGGGTCCCGCGGGTCGTACCCGCCCATGCCTTCGATGACGACCGGGTGATAGTGGGCGAGGGTTTCGCGCGGATCAGCTCTCACGCCGCATATTCTGGCACCGAATGCGTTGCGACGGGAGGGCATTAATTGCTGCCAAGGGTGTCGCAGGTCGTCAGTGACTGCGCGCCGAGACGCTTATGTTGCAGCGGATCCCGTCGGTTGCACGATAAATGGGCAAGTCGCGTTGAAATGAACCAAATTAAGGCAAAAATGAGATCGGCGGATAGGGCGAAGCAGCATTTTGTGCAAAATGCACAGGTTTGATCGGGCTCAGTTATCAAAATCCTGCACCAGGCGGGCCCATGGCACGGAGGTTGCTCATAGGAGTGCGTACTTTAACTTCTGCGGGTGTACGCAATGATCGATACCAGTCCTTCAAAAGAGCAGGATTATCCGCTCAGCCCGGTACCCATGTCGGAGCGCCGTAGCTTCTGGTCCATGGGACTTGTCCTCCTTGGTTTTACTTTCTTTACCGCCACCATGTGGGCTGGTGGCAGTGTGGGTGTCGCCTTCGATTTTTCCAGCATGCTTTTGGTACTCACCGTTGGGAACCTGCTGCTTGGAACGTACGCAGCGATCCTTGGCTATATCGCGGCGAAATCGGGTCTGAACACTGCGCTCATGAGCCGTTTCACCTTCGGCGAGTGGGGAAGCAAGCTATCCGATGTGATCCTCGGGTTTACGCAGATCGGCTGGTACGCCTGGGGAACTGCAACGATGGCGATTTTGCTTGTTGAGCTCACCGGCCTCTCTGAGACCATGACGATTCCGCTCATGGTGCTTTTTGGGTTCGGCTTTTGCGTGACGGCATTTATCGGCTACAAGGGGCTTGAGTGGCTCTCGCGGGTGGCAGTCCCGGCAATGGTTCTGCTCATTGGCATCAGCATGGGGATTGCCACCTCGGATGCCGGCGGCTTGAGCGGGCTGCTCGCTATCGTGCCAAGTGAACAAATGTCGGTCGCCGCGGCCATCACGCTGGTCTTTGGCACATTCGTCAGCGGTGGGACACAGGCAACCAACTGGACCCGTTTCGCGCGGTCTGGCAAGAGTGCCGTCATCGCTACGCTCCTCGCTTTCTTCCTTGGTAACGGGCTGATGACACTCATCGGTGCTTTCGGGGCGCTGGTCTACCAGCAAGCCGATATTGTCGATGTAATGGTGGCCCAAGGGCTTGCGACCCTGGGCATTCTGATGCTCTTCATGAATCTCTGGACCACCCAGGACAATACGGTCTACAACTTCGCTGTCGCGGGTTGCAACCTGCTGCGCACCAAGCGTCGCCGGCTGGTCACGGTGTCCGGTGCCGCCATCGGAACGCTCCTTGCGATCGCGGGAATGTACGAATGGTTGATCCCCTTCCTGATCCTGCTGGGCACCTTTATCCCGCCGATCGGTGGCGTGATTATGGCGAGCTATTTCGTCGCCTATGAGCGTGAGTACCCGGCGCTCCAGAATGCGGATCTGCCCGCATTCAATATCCCCGGCCTCAGTGCCTATGCGATTGCCTCGGCTGCAGCGTACTTCTCGCCCTGGATCGCTCCCATTGTTGGGGTGATAACGGCGGTTGTCGTCTACTCGCTCATCCTCATTGTCAGCGATGGGGTGCGCCAGCGCCGGGCCCATATGCTTGGCACGGCGTAAATGCCTTTGCGGTGTCGAGATATCTCAGCGCTGCCGGGCCTCGAGGCGATCGAGGTCCGGGGCGGTGGGGCCGCACTCGATAACGCCATCCGCTGGCCTTATGTCGCGGAGAACCGGGCGTTTACGCGATGGGTACGGGGTGGTGAGCTCGTCTTTGTAACGGGGATCAGTCGACATCGAACCCCCTTTAACCTGGCGGAGAGCCTCAATGAGGGCATCCAGTGCGGCATCGCCGGGCTGGTCATTCTCACCGGTGAGGCCTATATCGGTCAGTTGCCGCCAATGCTGGCACAGACGGCCGATGACATCGGTCTGCCTTTATTCGAGCAGCCCTATTCACTCCCCATGGTGCAGGTCACTGAGACCATCTCTCGAGCGATTGTCCGGTCCGAGCGAGAGGCGGAGGCTGCCGAAGCGGCATCCCTTGCCGCGGCGATCTCCGCAATCCTCGGGCCCGACCTACTCAATGCGCTGCTTGATCGTTACGTCCCGGCCGATCTCATGGCGGCTCTCTCGGAGCACCATGGACTGATCGACGCATGGCTCCGACAACGGGGCAATCAGAGGGCCATGGCGGATTCGCTTGGCTGTCATCGCAACACCGTTCGTGACCGGCTCCGCCGCCTTGAACATGCTTTAGCGGACAGTCAGGGCGGGGTGGATTCCTTCAGTACGCTGGTGCTCGCGCATCTGCTTCGGGATATCGAGCCAGCCAGCAACGCAGAGTCAATCAACAATCGGGAGACAACATGGATAGGCAAATGACTGCGATCGTCAATGCGCGGCTACAGGGCCGGGAAGGGCTGCACCGGTTATCCATTGATGGTGAGCACTTCGCGGTCTTTGAACCTCAATCTGGCGAAACGGAGGCGGGCGCCACCGAGATTGATGCCGGTAGCAATCTGGTGATTCCGCCCTTTGTCGAGCCCCACATCCACCTCGATGCGGCAATGACCGCCGGCGAGCCGCGCTGGAACAAAAGCGGCACGCTTTTCGAGGGGATCGAATGCTGGGCCGAACGAAAGGCAATGCTCACACACGAGGATGTCATCGCTCGAGCAGAGGCAACGCTCAAGTTGTTCTCCCGACATGGGATTCAGTATGTGCGCACCCATGTCGATATCACCGACCCTAATCTGACCGCGCTTCGAGCGCTGCTTGAGGTCCGTGAGCGGTCCCGTGATTTCGTCGATCTGCAGATCGTGGCGTTCCCTCAGGAGGGCCTATGGTCCTATCCGGGTGCCTGCGAGCTCATGGAAGAGGCATTGAAGCTCGGTGCTGACGTCGTGGGCGGGATTCCACATTTCGAGTTTACCCGCGAGTATGGTGTCGAGTCGGTGAAATGGCTGGTGGATCTTGCCCAGCGTCACGATCGACTCATCGACGTTCACTGCGATGAGATCGATGACTCGGAGTCGCGTTTCCTGGAGGTCCTCGCCGCCGAGGCGCTTCGCTATGATTACGGCGCAAGGGTCACGGCATCACATACCTGTGCCATGGGCTCCTATAACAACGCCTACTGCAGTCGTTTGTTCCGGCTGCTGGAGAAATCCGGTCTGCGTTTTGTATCGTTACCTACCGAGAACCTGCACCTGCAGGGGCGTTTCGACGGTTATCCCAAGCGGCGGGGCTTAACCCGTGTCCCGGAATTGCTGGAGAGCGGACTCAAGGTCGCCTTCGGGCAGGACTCGATCTGCGACCCCTGGTATCCGCTGGGTAACGGTAATTTGTTGCGGACCCTGGATGTGGGGCTCCATGTGGGGCATATGCTGGGAATGGAGTGGATTGAAAATTCGCTGAGCCTGATCACCGAGAATGGCGCCGCCGCACTGGAGCTTGAGGACTATTCGCTCGTGCCCGGTCATCGGGCCCGATGCGTAATCGTCCAGGGCGAATCGCCGTATGAGGTGCTCAAGTGGCAGCTGCCCGTCCTCGCTTCGATCCGGGATGGCCGGGTTATGGTCCAGCGCCGATCTGAATAACCGTCCCTTCCCGGCGCGGATCCGCCGCACCCCGGATGACGCCATTGGGCAGGCGCTCGATGCCGTGGAGTCCGCTGGTCATGGAGTCGACCTCGGTCTCGTGGCCCAGTGCCTCGAGGCCGGGGAGCAACGCTTCGGCTTTGGTACCGGCCTCGACCTCCGTGACGCCGTTGCGGTTGATCAGATTACCGGCCTCGATGGCGGCTTTGACGTCGTTGCCCTGCATCAGGACATCGGCGACGCGCTGTGCCACATAGCCGATGATGCGCGTGCCCCCCGGTGAACCGATGATCAGGCGGGGCTGGTCTTCGGGGTCAAGCGCAATGATGGGCGACATGGAGGACAGGGGGCGCTTGCCGGGCTGGATGCGATTCGGGTGCAGTCGCCCATCCGCCGCCTGGGGGTCGAAGCGAAAATCCGTCAACTGGTTGTTCAGCAGAAAGCCGTCCACCATCAGGCGGGCGCCGAAGGGCATCTCGATGGAGCTGGTCATGGAAACGGCATTGCCCTGCGTGTCGATCACACTGAAGTGAGTGGTTGAATGATCGATGCGTTTCGCATCGCTCATGGCGCTGTCGGGATCGTTCAGGCCGGGGGATGCCTTGCCCATCGATTGCGGCGGCGAGATTAACGCGGCGCGGCCGGTCAGATAGGGGTCACTCAGCAGCGTATCCACCGGCACATCAACGAAATCGGTGTCGCCGAGGTATTCGTTGCGATCCGCAAAGCCGAGGCGCGAGGCCTCCATCAGCAAATGCGCCCATGTCAGCCGATCCATGTCGTCGACCTCGGCGCTGGCGATCTCCAGCAGGCTCAGGATCTGCAGGACGGTCATGCCACCGCTGCTCGGCAGGGGCATGCCGCAGATCGAGTAGCCCGCGATGGATCGGCAGACCGGTGCCCGCTCAATGGCGCGGTAGTCCGCCATGTCCTCGCGCGTGAGCTCGCCCCCGTGGGCCTGCACCGTGGCGACGATCGCCTCGGCAATGGGGCCGTCATAGAAGACATCCGCCCCCTGATTGGCAATCTGCTTGAAGGTTGCCGCGAGGGCGGGGTTTCGCAGTGTCATCCCGGCGCTCAGGGGCTTGCCATTCGGGAAGAAATACCCCGCCATCGGCTCGAAGGCATCCAGCGGCAGATCAATGCGCAGCATCTCGGCCAGCCGGGGTGTGACCATAAAACCCGTTTCGGCCAGGCGAATGGCCGGCTGGAACAGGGTCTTCCATGGCAGTTCGCCGTGTTCCCGGTGGGCCAGCTCGAGCATGCGCAGCGTGCCGGGTACGCCCACCGATCGTCCGCCGGGGACCGCGTCGAGGAAACCCATCGGTATCCCGTCGTCGGTGAGAAAGTGGTCCGACTCCACCGCCGCCGGGGCGGTCTCGCGGCCGTCGTAGGCCTGCACTTCGGTGGTTGCGTGGTCGTAGTGCAGCATGAAGGCGCCGCCGCCAATGCCGCTCGACTGCGGTTCAACCAGAGTCAGGACGGCCTGAATGGCGATGGCCGCATCAATGGCGGTGCCGCCGGCCTCGAGCATCTCCACACCGGCCTCGGTGGCGAGCGGATGGGCCGCGGCCACCATCCCGGGGTGCGAGCTATCGTCGGCCTGAGCCGTTGTGAAAACGAGCAGCCAGGCGCAACAGAGCAGGACGGGAAGCAGGGCGGGAAGGCGCTTTGATGACATGGGAATACCAATGAATAACCGGGTCGGCCCGGGAAGTTGATCGCGAATCCGTGCTTAGAGTCGCCTACCTCGGATGCCCGGTGCAACGGGCGGACAGGGCGGTGATCGGGCAGGCACAATGGGTGCATGGCTTTGGATATCGAACTGCAGTATCTGCATGGCTTCAACTCGGCCGCGCTGGACACGGACACGAAGGTCATCGAGCTGCGGCGCCGGTTTGCCGTGCGGCTGATCAACTACAACAGTTTTGCACCAAGGGATGCCATCATCGAGCAGATCGAGGCAGCCATGCGATCGCAGGGTCCGATCGCCTTCATCGGGACGTCGCTGGGTGGCTACTACGCCGCGGTGATGGGGCAGCGGCATGGCTGCCCGTCGATCATGATCAACCCCAGCACGGATCCTCATTGGGGTTTAGGCCATTACCTGAATCAGTGGCTGCCCAATCCCAAGCTGCCGGACCTCCCGCCACGGCGGCTGACAGCGGAGGCGGTGGCTTCCTACGCCGGGCGCGAGCTATCACCCGATCCGAACGACTACGCCATCCCGCCGATGCTGATCGTGGATCGGGCGGATGAGTTGTTGGATGCCCACGCCACGCTCCGGGATTACGGCGGATTGGGCGAGCCGCTGGCGTTCGACGGCGGTTCGCATCGCTTCGAGCACATGGCCGAGGCGCTTGATGCCATCGAGGATTACCAGCAAGTCAGGAGTCCGTTTTGAGTGAACCGGATATCGTAGCGTTGCTCTCCAAAGAAGAGCGTCAGACCGTTCTTGAGTACACCAGCGGCTGTTTCGTGCTGCCCTCGCACAGCCCCCATGGGCCTGATCACTGGCATCGCGTGCGACATAACGGCCTGTTACTGGCCGGGACCACCGGGGCCAATCGCCGGGTGATCGAGCTGTTCGCGTATTTCCATGACAGCTGTCGGGACACGGACGGGTGGGATATCGAACACGGGCCAAGGGGGGCGGAGCTCGCGCTGGCCTACCATGCCGAAGGCCTGTTGCCGGCCAGCGAAGCGGAACTGGATCTGCTGGTGATTGCCTGCCGGGGGCACACCGTGGAACGTACGCATGCCGACGCGACCGTCGCGACCTGCTGGGATGCCGACCGCCTTGATCTGCCGCGGGTAGGCATCACGGTGAATCCGGACTACCTTTGTACTGACGCTGCCAGGGACCCCATCGTCATCCGCGAGGCGGAGAGTCGAGCCGTGGGCCATCAGCGCCTTTAAAAGACCGCCATGCCCGACAACCGCGGAGGCAACGATGTCCGCAGACAAGATCGGCCGGAATGATCCATGCCCGTGCGGCAGCGGGCTCAAGTACAAGAAGTGCTGTCTGCCCAATCCTGAGGCGGAGCGCGCGGGAGACCGGATCAGCGCGTTCAAGGAGGATCTTCAGAAAGCCGCAGGCGACATGGAGTTCGCCTCCATGGAAGAGGTGCAGGCGTTCGTGAAAGCGTTTCAGGAAGAACGCAACCGGCGTCCCATTGATGATTTCCGCGGCCTATCCCCTCACCAGGTGCACCGGCTCCTGCACTTTCCGTTGGAATCACCCGATGTGTTGCAGGTCAGCACCGTGCTGGAGAGCGAGCCCGATGCCCCGTTGGCGCAGCTGTTCGGCCTGCTCGCCGAGGCCATCGGCGACAAGGGGGTGAAACCCACTGCCACGGGCAACTTCCCGCGCAATGCCTGCCGCGAGATCATGCAGTCCTTTCTCGGTGAGGAGGGTTACGCGGATCACACCCGCTTTGGCGGGATCAACTCCGAGCATGATGCGCCCGAGCTGCATTTCACCCGCGTTGTCGCCGAGCTGGCCGGGTTCGTGCGCAAGTATCGCGGCCGGTTCATCCTCTCCCGCCCGGCGCGCGCCATGCTGGCCTCCACCGGGCAGCGGCAGCTGTACCCGCAGCTTTTCCGGACCCACGCCACCAAGTTCAACTGGGCCTACCAGGGCGGCCTTGTGGATGTGCCCTTCCTCCAGCAGGGTTGGGCGTTCACCGCCTATCTGCTTCATCTCGAAGGGCATCGGCAGCAACCCGCCACGTTTTACGCCGACGCCTTTCGCCAGGCCTTCCCGGCGGTTGATATCGACCTCGAAGAGGCACCTCTGTACCGTTCCCTCGAGGATACCTGGCGCTCGTTCTACACCGTGCAATGTCTCGAGCGCTTCGCCGGCTTCACGGGCATCGCCACGGTCCGCCGTGAGGACGATCGCTTACTGACTCCTACCCAGGCGATCACCGTGCAGGCGACACCGTTGCTGGGCAGGCTCATTCACTTTCCTTGAGGCCGAATCCCCTCAGCCGCACACTTGACATACTACATGTCGAGAAATTGACTCCTCACGATTACGGCGATTGAGAATGGCCGTGTGGGCCTCGGTGTAGACCGTGCCAAAATTCTGGCGCGGGCGTTACGGTGTCATCCTGCCGTTCTGGTATTTCCTGGTTGGGATGTTGAGGACGAATCAGCCGCATAATCATCCGGTACCCGACACCTATGGCAGTACGATCTACCCACAAATGGGCCTTCAAGGCAGGCATGCGCGCCGGCGCTTACAGCTGGCGCTCGTCGGCCAAGGCGG
>CAJXND010000058.1 GCA_913056385.1 uncultured Ectothiorhodospiraceae bacterium | reverse complement strand
GACATGTCTTTCAATATCTTCCTGTTTGTCCTCGCCCTGGAACATCCGGTTGTTCTGGGCTGCTATGTCGTTAAACGGAACCGACATCAGGGAGAATATGGTTTTCACCGCAGGATTTTTCTCAATGAAGTCCTTGTTGGCGCCCACACGGATGTCGTTGGCAACAAAACCCATCTTGCACGGATCGGTTACCGTTCCGTTGAGGCCTTCAGCCACCATTGCATCCTCAAGTCCCTCCTGTCCCTCTTTGGGAACGATTTCCGGAACATTGATCCAGACCACGTCCTCGCCGGGTTTGAGTTTGTACACGGTCCAGTTCGGGGTCCAGGTGTAGAACAGGATCGGTTTGCCTTCTTTGGTGCGGCCCAGGGCATCACTGAAGCTTGCCGAATAGTTCGCCTTGCTGTGATTGATGTGGTCCCTGATGTTATAGGCATCCATGTGGTGGGCAATCACCTTCTCACAGCCCCAGCCCGGGGGACATGCCACCAGATCGGCCTTGCCGTCCTTATTGCCGTCAAACGCTTTTTTTACTTCCGGCCGTTTGAAATCTTCAAGGGATTTGATTTCATACTTTTCAATGGCACTTTTGGATGCAAGATATCCCTGCAGTCCCGCCTTGGGGGCAAGAACGCCCGCCACTGAGGCTTTTTCTTCGCTGTTTTCGGGAAGCTGTTCATTGTGAAGCGGAAACCAGGCATTGGCCCAGTAATCGACACCGCCCTTGGTAACGGAAAGATAGAACATGGGGTTGGATAGACTCTTGGTCTTCTCCACATCGTATCCCAGCTCTTCAAGTCCCTGATTGACCAGTGCGGCCTGGAAAAAACCCGTGTTCCAGGTACACCGGGCCGGCTTTACGGAAACACCCTTCCCCGGAAGTTCAGCAGCACCGGCAGTGGCTTGCCCGGGGCGATGTCCATCTCGCCCCGGATACGCCGGATGCCGAGGATGAAGCGCTGCATCCAGTCGATCTCCGCCTCCGCGGCGGGATCTTCGCGGCCGGCCTCCGCCACCGGGAAGGGCCGGGTCATGATGGTCTCGCCATCAACCCCGGTCAGCGGCGCGACGCGCTGCCAGATCTCCTCGGTGATGAATGGCATGATCGGGTGCGCCAGCCGCAGCAGCGCCTCCAGGACCCGCACCAGCGTCTGGCGCGTGCCCCGCACGCGAGCCGGATCGCCATTCCCCTGCAGCGTCGGTTTGCTCAGCTCGAGATACCAGTCGCAGTACTCGTCCCAGGTGAATTCGTAGATGGCCTGCGCCGCCTGGTCCATGCGATAGCCCTCGATGGCCTCCGAGACGGCGCGCTCGGTCTGCTGCAGCCGCGAGATGATCCAGCGCTCGGCGGTGCCGAGCTCGATCTCGCTCTCGCTCTCGCCAACGCCACAGTCCTCGCCCTCGGTGTTCATCAGCACATAACGCGCCGCGTTCCAGAGCTTGTTGCAGAAGTTGCGATAGCCGTCGACGCGGCCCATGTCGAAGACCACGTCGCGGCCGGTGGTGGCGAGGCTCGCGAAGGTAAAGCGCAGGGCATCGGTGCCGTGGGCGGCGATGCCCTCGGGGAAGGCCCGGCGGGTCTGCTTTTCGATGGCCGGCGCGCGCCGGGGCTGCATGAGCCCGGTGGTGCGCTTGGCGACCAGTGATTCGAGATCGATGCCGTCGACGATATCGATGGGGTCGAGGACGTTGCCCTTCGACTTCGACATCTTCGCGCCTTCGGAATCCCGGACGAGGCCGTGGATGTAGACCTCGCGGAACGGCACGTCACCGCGGAACTTCAGCCCCATCATGATCATCCGGGCGACCCAGAAGAAGATGATGTCAAAGCCGGTGACGAGCACGCTGGTGGGATAGAAGGCGGCCAGTTCAGGCGTCTCCTCCGGCCAGCCCAGGGTGGAGAAGGGCCACAGCGCCGAGGAGAACCAGGTATCGAGGACATCCTCGTCCTGGGTGAGGGGAACGCTCTCGTCCAGTCCGTTGCGCCGGCGCACATCGGCCTCGTCATGCCCCACGTAGACCGCGCCCCGGTCGTCGTACCAGGCGGGAATGCGATGGCCCCACCAGAGCTGGCGGCTGATGCACCAGTCCTGGATGTCCTCCAGCCAGTTGTAATAGGTCTTGGTCCAGTTCCCGGGGACAAAGCGGATATCCCCCTGGCGCACGGCCTGAATGGCCGGGCGGGTGATTTCCGCCCAGCCGCCGGGGCGGCCGTCTTCCTGTACCTCGCGGGTGAGGTCGACGAACCACTGGTGGGTGAGATAGGGCTCGACCACGACACCAGTGCGATCGCAGCGCGGCACCATCAGTTTATGGGGCTCGATGCCCTCGAGCAGGCCGGCCGCCTCGAAATCCGTCACGATGCGCTCGCGGGCCTCATAGCGGTCCAGACCGCGGTAGGCCTCGGGGGCGTTGTCGTTGACCCGGGCCTCCTCGGTGAAGATATTGATGGGCGTGCAGCCATGTCGCTGACCGACTTCGTAGTCATTGAAGTCGTGCGCCGGCGTGATCTTCAGGCAGCCGGTGCCGAAGGCCGGATCGACGTACTCGTCGGCGACGATGGGGATCTCCCGGCCGACCAGGGGCAGCTTGACGTGGCGGCCCACCAGGTGGCGGTAGCGATCGTCCTCGGGATTCACCGCCACGGCCGTGTCGCCGAGCATGGTCTCCGGTCGCGTCGTCGCCACCACCAGGACCTCATCGCCGTCGGCGAGGGGGTAGCGCAGCTTCCAGATCGAGCCCTGCTCCTCGCTGGATTCCACCTCCAGGTCGGAGACGGCGGTCTGCAGCACCGGATCCCAGTTGACCAGGCGCTGGCCGCGATAGATCAGGCCCTCGTCGTGCAGTCGCACAAAGACCTCGCGGACGGCGGCGGAGAGGCCCTCGTCCATGGTGAAGCGCTCCCGCGACCAGTCCACCGAGGTGCCGAGCCGCCGCATCTGGTTCTGGATCGTCCCGCCCGAATGGGCCTTCCACTCCCAGATCTTCTCGACAAAGGCGGCGCGGCCGAGCGCATGGCGGTCCGTTCCCTCGGCATTGAGCTGCCGTTCCACGACCATCTGCGTGGCGATGCCGGCGTGATCCGTCCCCGGCTGCCAGAGCGTGTTGTCACCGCACATGCGGTGAAAGCGGACCAGGATGTCCATCAGCGTGTCCTGGAAGGCATGGCCCATGTGCAGGGTGCCGGTGACGTTGGGCGGCGGGATCATGATGCAGTAGGGATCGCCCTCGCCGGCGGGGCGGAAATGCCCGTTGCGCTCCCAGGTGGCATACCAGTGGGGTTCGATGCTGGCGGGATTGTAGGTCTTGTCCATGGGGGGCGATGGCTCCTAGTGATCGATGCGGTGGGTACGGGGCTCCGCACCCGCCTGCTGATAGTCGCGATAGCGCGCGCGCCCGGCCTTGCGGGCGGCCGCGTCGGCGCTGATGATCTCGGCAATGCGGCTGCGTCCGGTCCAGTCCTCGGGGAGGGAGTCGGCCAGATTGATGATCAGCGCACCGGGGGCCGGATCGGCGCTGATGACAATGGGATTGTCGCCATCCAGCGACTCGCGGCCGTGCGGGACAAAGCTCGCTTCCTCGAAGGTCCACAATGCCCCGTCGATCCGCTCGCTCATGGCCTCGTCGGCGGTGCGGATATGCACATCCAGCCCCTCGCGCCAGGCACGCGCCGCCAGACGGCAGCAGAAGTGCTCCCGCCGGTCATGGCCTTCGGCGGCGAGGATGTAGAAATCGATGCGCGGCATCATCGGCTCCGGCGCTGTACCATAACGCTCCGAGGATCGGCTGGCATGGAAACGATCGCATTGCACAAACGGGTGAAGGTTACCGCAGCCGCCGGGGCGCTGTCGTGGGGCTGAGCCGCCTGACGCGCTATCTGCTGCGCGAAGTGCTGCTGGCCTGGCTGGCCGTGACCGTGGTGCTGGTGGTCGTGCTGCTCACCAATCGCCTGGTCCAGTTCATGGCGGATGCCGCCAGCGGTGACATCCCGGCCAACGTCATCTTCACGCTGCTCGGGCTCAAGGCCGCCGCCAATCTGGGGGTGGTGCTGCCGGGGAGTTTCTTCCTCGGCGTGGTGCTGGCGCTGGGCCGGCTCTACCGCGACTCCGAGATGACGGCCATGGCCGGATGCGGGATCGGCCCGGGGCGGATCTTTCGCGGGATCTTCGCGGTGGCGGTGCCGCTGACCGTGCTGGTGGCGATGTTGACCCTGTCGCTGGGGCCCGCCGCCGAGCGCGAGGCCGATCGAGTGCTGGCCAATGCCCAGCAGCAGGCGCGTTTTGCCGGCGTGCAGCCGGGGCGATTCATCGAGCTGGGTGAGGGCACCACGGTGTACATCGCCCGGGTGACCGACGATGGCGGCTTGCGCGGGATTTTCGCGGAACGGACCCGGCCGGACGGACACCAGATCTGGGTGGCGGAGCGCGGTCGGCGCGCCATCGATGCCATGGGCCAGGGGGAGTTCCTGGTCCTGGAGGACGGCTGGCGCTACGAGGGCGAGCCGGGCCGGGCCGCCTGGCGGTTGATGCAGTATGCCGAGCATGGTGTGCGCATCGCCGAGCCGGCGCCCGTTGAACCCGGCGCCGGGCTGGATGCGCAGCCACCGGGGCGGTTGCTGGCCGATGGAGGCGACGGCGCCATGGCCGAGCTGCAGCTCCGGCTCTCGCTGCCGGTCATGGTGCTGGTGCTGGCGCTGGGCAGCCTGCCGCTGGCCAGTACCGATCCGCGCAGCGGTCGCTACGGTCGCGTCGTGGTGGCCGTGCTGCTGTTCATGATCTATTTCAACCTGCTCTACACCGTGGCCGACTGGGTGGCGAACGGGGCACTGCCCGTCTGGATCGGGGTTGGCTGGGTGCACGGCATCGCCCTGCTGGTGGTCCTGCTGGCGCTCTGGCGGCGTCTGGGCATGGGTTGGCGGAGGTCGCCGGCATGAGGCGCCTCGATCGCTATATCGCGATGACCGTCTTCGGCGGGGCGCTCGCCGGGCTGTTCGTGATCGTCTCGCTGAGCTTCGTATTCGAGTTCATCGATGAGGCGGATGACATTGGCCGGGGCGGCTACGACCTCGCCTCGGCGATGCTGGTGGTGGCGCTCTCGATGGTGCAACGCGCCTACGAGGCGTTTCCCATGGCGACGCTGATCGGTGCCCTGGTCAGCCTCGGGGCGCTGGCGGCCCGGAGTGAGCTGACCGTCATGCGCGCCGTGGGCGTATCGGTGGGACAGATCGCCCGCGCCGTGGTCATGGCCGGCGTGGCACTGGCGCTGCTGGCGGCGGCCCTGGGTGAGTGGGTGGCACCGCCGGCCAATCAGCTCGCCCAGGCGGTCCGCGCCGAGGCCGCCGGCGGTGGGGTCGGCGCGGCGGCGGGGGGCTTCTGGGCCCGGGATGGCGACTATCGACTGCGGGTCGAGCAGGTGATCCGCCCGGACCTGCTGGCCGGCGTGCGGGCCTACGAACTGCAGGACGGCCGGCTGCAGCGCATCATCGATGCGCCCCGGGCGCGGTTTGATCAGGACCGCTGGCGGCTCTCCGGCGCCTCGGTGACCGAACTCGGGCCGACGGGCGTTGCCGTCTCGAGTGGGCAGTCGCTGTCGATCGGTGGCGAGCTCCGGCCGGCCACCCTCGAGGTCGTGGTGCAGTCGCCGGAGACGCTGGCGGGGCGTGAACTGTTGCGCTATATCGGCTATCTGGAGGGCAACGATCTGGATAGCGGGCGTTACCGGCTGGCGCTCTGGGTGAAGCTGGCCACGCCGCTCGCCACCGTGGTGATGCTGCTGCTCACCGTGCCGCTCGTGTTCGGCTCGCAGCGCAGTACAGGGGTCGGCCAGAAGATCTTCCTGGGCGTGCTGATCGGCCTGGCATTTTTCCTGCTCAACCGCTTCCTCGGCAATGCCGGACTGGTCTACGGGCTGCCGCCCGCGATCAGTGCGCTGGCACCGACGCTGGTCTTTTTCCTGATCGCCCTGATGGCGCTGAGGCGCGTGCGATGAGCACCGGGCCGCGCCTGATTTGGCTGGTGCCTGCGCTGCTGCTGGGTCTGTCCGTCACGGGCCAGGCGGCCGCCGTTGCCCCGGAGGCGAGCGAGATGCAGTCGCCAGTCTCCGAGCGCTGGCAGCGCCTGGATGATGCGCAGGCGAACCTCAGCATTGAAGAGGCCGCCGCGGCCTATCTCGCCGGCGAATTTGCCGCGCATCGGGGCCCGATCAACCGGGGTTATACGGAGGCGGCGAGCTGGCTTGCCTTCGAACTGGGGCCCGTGCCCGAGTCCACGCCACCATTGTATCTGGTCATCGAGCCCGTTTATCTCGATCAGGTCGATCTCTTCATCGCGCCTGCGGCGGCAGTGGCCGCCGGGGATTACCGGTTCCGGCAGTACCGCTACGGGGATGCGAGGACTCTCTCGGAGCGACCCCTTCCGCAGGCAAAGATCGTCCACCCACTGCGGCATGATCGGCAGGAGACCCGACTCGTTCTGATCCGCGTCGAGACCCGCTCGACGCATCTGATGGACGTCCGCGTGGAGAGCGAGGCGGAATTGCACGGGGCGCTGCAGTGGCACCTGCTTCTGCACGGCGGGTTCGTCGCGATCGCCCTTGCATTCGCGCTGGTGAATGCCCTGTTGGCCGTCCGCCTGCGGGACAAGGCGCTCGGAATCTACTCCGGCTATGTGCTCTCTCTGGGCATCGGTTATGCGGCGATCGAGGGGATCACCAATCTCCTGTTTCCCGGCATCGTCCATCAGATCAACGACTGGCTGGTCTCCGCCGGTACAGGGGTGGGCTTTTCGCTGATCGCCTGGTTGATCATGGCGCTATTCAATACCGCGAGCGACCATCGGATCGCGCATTACTATCTCCGGCTCCTTGCGCTCGCCGGTCTCGTCTCCGCAGCAACCACCGGTAGCCGTTACTACTCGACGGCGACCGAGGCGCTGTTCTTCATCGGACTGCCATTGGTGGTCGTGGCGATGTATCTCGCATGGCGGAGTTATCGGGCCGGAGAGCCGGCCGGGAAGATCTTTCTGCTCGCTTTCGGGATCTCCACGGTGGGGGCCACGGCGTCGTTCCTTCGCATCCTCGGTCTGGTGCCAAGCAATGCGTTTACCCTGCATGCCGTGCAGATAAGCTCATTCGTGCACATCATCCTGATGTCGCTGGGCCTCGCCGAACGGGTACTCGAGACCGAGGAGCGCGCCCGGATCGCCCTGCGTTCGGCCGAGGAGAAGGCCGTGCAGCTTGCCGGCAAGATGACTCAGCGGCTCGAGGCGACGAACGAAACCCTCACCCAGACACTGTCGCGGGAGCGCGCGCTGCGGCAGGACCAGCAGCACTTCATCGAGACCATCAGCCACGATTACCGAACGCCGCTCTCGGTGCTGAAGACCAACCTCGATATCCTGCGCGCCGAGGGCGGCGTCGCATCGGGTCGGCTCAACGTGATGGGGCAGGCCATCCGCTCGCTGGCCCGCATCTTCGACGAAGCCCTGCGTAGCCGGAAGTTCGGCTGGGTGCCCGAGGACAGGGGGCGGGCCCGGGATCTTCGCGAGCTGGTCGATTCCATGGTGCAGGATTTCCGCTCGCTGCACCCGGAGTGTCCGCTCGACCTTGAGCTGCCTGCCGAGCCGGCGATCTCGAACTGCAACGAGCGGCTGATGCGGATCGTACTGGATAACGTCCTCGACAATGCGCGTAAATATCGATCAGTCGATGTGCCCTGCATCAGTGTCTGCATCTCCCCGGGTGCCGACTATCACCGGATCGTGGTGCGCAATGCCGTTGAGCGGGATCTGGAGCTTCCCTCCGAGGCGCTGTTGTCGGCACATGTGCGCGGCAGCACGGATGACCCGCAGCCGGGATCGGGTGTCGGGCTGTTTCTGGTGCGCTCGGCGGTAGAGCAGATGGAGGGTCGCGTCTGGCTCGTTCAGGACGACCCGGGCATATTTGAGATCGTGATCGAACTGCCGAATTTCCAGCCACTGCAGGAGGCGCCGAACCATGAATGAATGCGCTAGCCATTCACCCGTCCTGCTCGTCGAGGATGACGAGGATCTGGGCGCCTCTCTGGTGGAGCTACTGGAGCTTCAGGGCTTCCGGGTTGCCTGGGCCCGATCCGCTATCGAGTGCTACCGGTATCTGAGCGAAATGCCCGACTTTCACGTGGCCGTGGTTGATGTGGGCCTGCCCGATCAGTCGGGCCTGGTGGTGGCGGAGTACATACGTGCCAACATGGCGACCGGGATCATCGTGCTGACGGCGAACGACAGCGTCCGATTGACGGCCGAGAGCTACGAGATCGGCGTGGATCTTTTCCTCGCCAAGCCCGTCGACAACGACGTGCTCGTTGCGGCCATGGGCTCGGTCGCCCGGCGGCACGACCAGCGCTCCGGCGGGTGGACGCAGTCACGGGATGGGGCGTCGCTGCCTGCGGCGGTGATTCGATGGATGCTCGACCCGAGGCGTCGTGTCCTCGTCTCGCCGCGTCATGTCGACGTACCGCTCAGCACCCAGGAGATGAACCTGCTGGCGATGTTCGCCGAGGCGGCCGGAGAACTCGTGCCGCGCGCCACGGCCCTGGAGCAGCTCTACGGGCGCAGTGACGAATCTGCAGGGCGTGCGCTTGATGCGCTGGTCAGCCGTCTCCGGCGCAAGATCGCGGTCGCCTGTGATGGAGATAACCCCCTGTTGACGGAGCATGGCGTCGGTCATCGCTTTATTGATTCGCTGGCGCTCCGTCAGAATCTGTCACATTCCGTGTGATCTGTTTGTTGCGGTCTGGTCGCTACGCTGATTAGCTGACATCTGGATATTTGGAGACGAATTTTTTGGCTAATTAGACAGGGAGTGTTGCTGGATGAGACGCCGTCCCGCGTGCACGATCGTGGCGCTGTCCGCAACCTGGCTTTGCTTCGGTCCAGGCCCCGTCCACGGGCAGGAGACGCCTGACGCCGGTTCGCTGCTGCGTCAGGAGGAGAATCTCCAGCCCTCGCTGCCCCAGGAACTGGAGCGCTTCGAAGCCGAGCGCCCACTACCGGCGCTCACCGGGATCGGCGACCAGACGGTGACCGTGCGGGAAGTGCGGTTCACCGGTGCCACGGATCTGGTGGACGAGGCCGATCTGCAGGACGTTGTCGCCGAGGCGATCGGCCGGAGCCTCGATTTCAACGGTCTGCAGGCACTCGCCGAGCGGGTGACCCGCGAACTCAAGGCCCAGGGCTGGATCCTCGCCCGGGCCTACCTTCCGGA
>CAJXND010000057.1 GCA_913056385.1 uncultured Ectothiorhodospiraceae bacterium | reverse complement strand
AAAGGCCCAGGTTTCCATATTGGCGCCTCCCGAGAGTCGGCGCAGGTTCACAATCGCCGCGTTGTCGAACGAGGCGGATAGCTGGCGCTGGAGTGATTCGAGCATCAGTTCTGAATTGTTTTTATTGGATTTAACGCACTGTACCGCAGGTGCAGCGGCGTCGACAGCGAGATGCTCACGGGGATTTGTTGATCGAAGTTGCGTGGTTTGGCGCTGTTTTTTAGAAGCGCATGGCTATAGCTTTATTGCAGCGCGGTTGATCGGGTATTGCCCACCAGTCGCCGCTGTGGACGGCGCGCGAATTTCCTTGCCCTGCGAGTCCGACTGACTACAATTGTGGTAAAACAAAAGAGAAGGCGGTATGAGCGCATCGGTGAGATTAGACGACGAGCTGGTACGCCAAGCGCGGATCGCCGCGAAGGCGGAGTTCAGAACCGTGCAGGGGCAAGTTGAGTTTTGGGCGAAAGTCGGTCGGGCAGCGCTCGACAATCCGGATCTGCCCGTGGAATTTATTGCCGAATCGCTGATGGCGCTCTCGGAACCACGAGAGGAAGCGCAGTCGTTCGCGCCTAGAAGCAAAATGTGAGTTGGTCTGTTCTCCAGACACGGCGGTTTGCACGCGCATACAAGAAGCTTAAGAACAACGTCGCCGCGGATGTCGACAAAGCGGTGGCAACGATTGCGGCCAACCCGAGTGTCGGCACTCTGAAAAAAGGCGATCTCGCTGCCCTGCGTGTTTACAAATTTCGCAGCGGTGCACAGATGTTTTTACTCGGCTACACCGTGGAAGAGACGCCTCGGCTGATTTATCTCGAAGCGCTCGGACCTTACGAGAATTTTTATCGGGATATCAAGCGGTAGTTGGCTGTCGTGGACCGCAGGAAACCCTCAGGACCCACCCACCTGAATGATTTGCTCTAGGATCTCACACGCTTCAGAAAACGCAGCCGGCGCCAACTTACCCAGTGGATGTGGCTCAGCTGATCGAGCACGCCAGTCAAAAGACTTCGGCTGGTGGCACAACACGTAGCTGGATTTTTCGCGACCGCCATGACTTGGCCCTGCGGCGCCCAGCGACACCGCAAACGGATTGCTGGCGTTGTAAGCCGCGGTCGTCATGGGAAGACCAATCACCAGAGAAGTCTTGGCATTGAACGCCTTCGGAGATAAAACCAGAAACGGATGGAAATCCCGCATTTCATGACCGGCCTGCGGGTTGCAATCGATCCAGATGACGCCTTGCCGGGATGGAACCCAGCCCCTCTGTGGGCTCACAAGCGCTGGGCTATCACCCGAGAACTCCATCACAGCACGGCAGGGGCCACTCACCGCATTCTGAATGCATGGCGACTTTCGTGATCCGGCCAAACGGCATCCTTCAGTATGACCTTTTCATCAACGGGCAACGCTTCCGCGAGGGCACGGGTCTGGCCGACACCCCGGCGAACCGCCAACGCATGCGCCGTGACATCAAGCGCATCAACGCCGAGCTTGAGACCGGCGTTTTCAGCTACGCGAAGTGGTTCCCCCACAGCAAGAAAATCGAGGCGGCTGAGCGCCTGCTGCGCGAGAACCGGAGCAATGACCCCGGCCAGCGCTTCGGGCGGTATGCCTGGAGCTGGTACGAGATGTGCCGGGCGGACTGGAAGCCGGCCTATCGCAAACGCGTCGCGCACAACCTGCGGGGGCACATCGTGCCGTTTCTCGGCGACTACCCGGTGGACCAGGTCGACGAGCGGGCCCTGCGGCTGTTCCGCCAGGAACTGTTGCAGGCCACTCGTCCCAACGGCCGGCGCCAGTTCAGCAACAGCCGCATCACCAATCTGATGGCCCATCTCTCGGCGATCATGGGCCTTGCCGAGCGGGAACTGGGCGTCGACAACCCGGTCAAGTACCTGCCGCCGCTCCCCGACGATCGCAAGGACCCGCAGCCGCTCACCGTCGATCAGGTCCATGCCTTCCTGCGGGCCGTTGATCCGCGCATGCGGCTTTACTTCGAGGTGCGCTTCTACACCGGGCTGCGCACCGGTGAGGTCAACGGCCTGCGGCTGCGGGACCTGGATCTACCCCGCAACCGCCTGCGCATTCGGGTGGCGCTGACCGACGGCATGCTGCAGATGCTGAAGACCCGCCGCTCCCGCCGCAACATCCAGCTCTCGTCACGGCTTGGCCAGGCCCTGGCCGATTACGTGGCCGAACATCATGGCCCGGCGATGCTGGCGCTCCTGCAGGGTGGCGTCCCCGATGCGAGCCAACCCGAGCATCCACTGGACGCCCTGCTGTTCACTGACTTCGAGGGTCAGCCTCTCGACCCGTCACGCGTGTCGAAGGAGTTCTGGCTGCCGACCCTGAAGCGCCTCGGCCTGGAGCGGCGCCGCGTCTATGAAACCCGGCATACCGCCGCGGTTCTGCATCTGGCCGCCGGCGAGAATCCGCTGTTCGTCTCCCGCCTGCTGGGCCATGCGGACTCGGGGATGCTGTTCAATGTCTATGCGCCGTTCGTGCCCAACATCATGGGCCGGGACGGCGAGGCGTTCGAGGCCCTGATGGCGCGTTGACCGGACACCGACGCAAGTCTCAGAACCGTGAGCGATCGGTCAATCCAGTACGAGAAGATGCGCCGCGTCGGAATTCCTCGCATTATCGAGGCTGACGCGTCCATCAAGCGTCACGAATCGACAACCGTGGCGGATGGCGAGCCCCAACAAATAGGCATCGGTGACCTGCCGATGGCCAAGCAGAGCCCTCCAGGAGACCCGCCCTTCGTCCAGCAAGCTGTAGTCGTCCGGAATAAACTCGTGTGCCTGATGGGCAGTCGCATTCGCCAGTCACTCGCCCTGCGATGATGTATGTGTCCGGCATCAAGCAAAGCGATGAGCACATTGACATCCAGGAGGGCACGCATCAGATGCCTTCTGTATCCCGAATCCGATCAATCAACTCGCTGGTCACCACCACGCCCCGATCCGGGAATGGCTCAAACCCAGTCACAGAAACATCCGCAGCGCTATTCCTGGATTCCACTGCACCGCCGGTCAGCGCCTCGCGCATCAGGGAGGAGACAACACGGCCCACCGCAACGTTTTGATGACGCGCGATCTCCTTGGCTGCATTAAGAACGTCTGGCTCGATATCGATTGTTGTCCGCATGGCCTGCCTCCAAATGATGCGATCGCATCATGATGCCAGCACATCCAATACGGGCATCGCCTCATGGGCCGGGACGGCGAGGCGTTCGAGGCGCTGATGGCGCGTTGACCGGGTTATCGCTCGAGCCTGCCCCCTGCTCCCCCACCGACGCCCGCAGCGCGGCGATTTCGGCCTGCAGGGCCTCGTACTCCGCCTCCTTGCGGCGCAGGAAGCGCCAGGTCATGCGCGTCTTCTCCTCGATGCCCTGCGGCGTGAGCAGGTAGATGTAGCGCAGCTTCCTGGGATTGCGATGAAAGTTCTGCAGCTTCACCAGTCCCTTGTCCACCAGCGCGCGCAGACAATGATTGGTCTTGCCGACGCTGATCCCGAGCTCGCGGGCCAGATCGCGCTGGCTCAACCGGGGGTTGGTATGAAGCGCCTCGAGGGCCCGCAGGGCGAGGTCCTCATCCAGGGCGCCGGGAGGAGATTCCTGTCTCAATCACCGTGATCCGGAAGGGCATGATCGGTGGCGTGGGCCGGCTTCGGGCACGCTACCGCCGGAGCAGTCCCATTGGTTTTTCGCGGGACACCCGGCATGCGTTCATCTTTTGAACGTTCAGACTAACGGGTGAATTCCACGATTGGGAGGGCTTGAACGAACAGAAGTATCTGATATTTCTGAACATTTTAAACCGGTACTATTGACTGATATGCCCCCGTCGCAGGCGTATTTCCTGGATGCTCGCCATCCAGAGCACCGCCATGCCCGTGGTGAGCACAAGCCCCCCGTCGACGCCACGAAGCGGACTGGTCACCGCCAGCAGCACGAACAGCAACCCACCGAAACCGAGCAGCGCCGAGGTCCAGCGCAACGGCCAGTGATGCGCCTGATGCAGCCGCCACACCGGGATCAGCAATCGGGTGAACACGACTGCGAAGAGGATCAGACCGGGCAGCCCGGTGAGCAGCGCGAGGCTCGCCAGATCGCTGGGCGCATCGAGGACCCGGGCCATCGGCGCCCCACCCAGCCACCCGTGGCGGGCGAGCACCTCGCCCCAGCCGGCCTGCCACCGGGATGGATCGGCGACGAGACCGGCGGCGATGGAGCGCAACGACAGCTGCCCCAACCAGAGCCCCACACCGAGCGCCGTACCGCCGATGAGGACATCCCGCACCCGCAGGCGTGCCCGGACCAGCCGGCCCGCGGGCCGGACCAGCACCAGCAGACAGCCAATCAGCGGCATGGCGGCGAGCAGCCCCAGCCCGTCGGCCGGCCCGTGGGTAATCTGCCGGATCAGCCCGTCACCCGGCGCCGCCCCCCGCAGAGCGGCCGCCACGCCCAGCCCGGCGATCAGCACCATGCCCCCACCGGCCAAGTGGCGGGGGTGACCGGCGAGCCACCAGCCAAGCGGCAGGGCCGCCACGCCGGACAGTGCCAGTCCGTGCCACAGGGCGATGGGCGATGCACCGGCCTGGACGGCCTGGATCACCACCCAGCCCGCCAGCGCGATCACCAGCCAGGCCGTCGGCTCGCGAAGCAGGCTGCGCGAGAACGAGCCGCCGGGCATCACCACCGCCACGGTCACGATGGCGAGGCCGAGGGCGGGCATATTGAAGTCGAACGGCAGCGTCGCCGCCATGAGGTAGAACCCGGTGGCCGCCAGCATCCGCCGCCCCGGCGCCAGTGGAGCCCGTACCATCGGCGCTTGGGTCCCCGGCGCCGGTCGCCATTGGCGCAGGCGCTGGATGGCCAGCACCGTCCGCCAGCCGCTCTCGGTGAAGATGAGATGCGTGACGGCGAGCATGATCAGGCCCGCCCAGAGCCAGCCCTCGGCGACCCCCAGGGCCGAGGCGGCCAGTCCGACGACACCCAGCAGGGCCACCAGCGCCATGATGATGGCCGTGGTCTGCCCCACGCTGAAGCCCGCCCGGCGCAGGATGTGGTGCAGATGCTCCCGATCGGCGTGGAACGGGCTCTGGCCGCGGACCAAGCGGCGGATGATGAGGTTGAGGGTCTCGATCACCGGCACCACCAGCAGCCAGCCGATAGCCACCGGCGCCACCGCGCGGCCCGGCAGCGTCGCCGTCTCGATGGCCAGCCAGATCACCACCAGGCCGAGGGCCAGACTCCCGTGATCGCCAAGGAACACCGATGCCCGGCGGCGCCAGGGCGCGCGCAGGTTGAAGACCAGGAACCCGGCCAGCGCGCCGGCGAGAACCAGCGCAATGCCGGGGATGCGGGTATCCCCGGCCAGCGCCGCGGCACCGGCGAGCCCGATGACGATGACCAGCGACACGCCGGCAGCGAGGCCGTCCGCCCCATCCATCATGTTCATGCTGTTCATGAAGCCGACAATGGCAAAGACGGTCACCGGTACCGCCAGGACGCCGAGGGTGAGCACGGCGCCATCGGTGAACGGGATGACGCCCAGGCTGTTGATCACCACCCCGCCCCAGAGCGCGACGATGAGGGCCACCACCAACTGGATACCGAAACGCATGGAGGCGGCGAGCCCCCGGGCATCGTCGACCAGGCCCATGAGCATGATCACCGCCAGCCCCACCCCGAATGCCGGCTCGCCGGGCAGACCGGCGGGCAGCATGAGACTGGCCAGGACGAACCCGGCCATGACCGACAGACCGCCGGTCAGGGGCACGGGACGGGCGTGGACCTTGCGCCCGCCCGGTCTGTCCACCAGCCCGAGGGCGCGGGCCGGTCCATCGAGCATTTTCACCGCCAGCACTGTCAGACAAAAGGCCAGTGCGGCGGCCGGCAATGGTGTCATTGGCATGGCGTCCTGCATTCGGCGGCGGAGCAGTCGTCCCTGACTTTTCCTTTCCCCCAGCCTACGCCCGGATCGTCAGGCGCGTCAGTCTTCCGCCGGAGAAACGCCAATCATTTCCATCGGTTAGAACTACCGATGAAACGCATTGCCGGTTTGCGATACCCCTCCGTCAGCCCGCCGCGGCGAGCGCCTGATCGATGTCGGCGAGGATGTCGTCGATATGCTCGATCCCCACCGAAATGCGCACCATGTCGCGACTCACACCGGCACTGGCGAGCTCCTCGTCGTTGAGCTGGCGATGGGTGGTGGTGGCCGGATGACAGGCGAGCGACTTGGCGTCACCGATATTCACCAGCCGGACAATGAGCTCGAGCGCATCGATGAACTTCGCGCCGGCCGCCTCGCCCCCCTTGATACCAAAGCTGAGGATGCCGCCGGCGTTGCCGCCCATGTATTTCTGCACCAGCGAGTAGTAGGGGCTGTCGGTGAGCCCGGCATACTTCACCCAGCTCACGCCGGGATGGGCCTTCAGGTGCTCGGCCACCGCCATGGCATTCTCGCCATGCCGCGCCATGCGCAGCGGCACGGTCTCGATGCCCTGCATGAGCAGAAAGGCGTTCATCGGCGAGAGGGCCGCGCCCATGTTGCGCAGCGGCGCCACGCGGCAGCGCCCGATATAGGCCGCCGGCCCCAGGGCATCGGTGTAGACCACCCCGTGGTAGGAGGGGTCGGGCTCGGTGAGCATGGGGTATTTCTCGGCATGCTTCGCCCAGGGGAAGTTGCCGGCGTCGACGATCACGCCGCCCACGGTGGTGCCGTGCCCACCCATGGCCTTGGTCAAGGAGTGGATGACGATGTCGGCCCCCTGCTCGATGGGCCGCCAGAGCACCGGCGTCGGCACGGTGTTGTCGACGATCAGCGGCACGCCATGGCGATGGGCAATGGCGGCGAAGGCCTCGATATCGACCACGTTGCCGTTGGGGTTGCCCACGGTCTCGGCGTAGACGGCCTTGGTGTTCTCGTCGATGAGCGCCTCGATGGCGGCCGGGTCATCGCCGCTGCCGAACCGCACCTCGATGCCCATGTTGGGCATGGCGTGGGCGAAGAGGTTGTAGGTACCGCCGTAGAGCTGGCTGGTGGTGACGATGTTGTCGCCGACACGGGTGATGCACTGAATCGCATAGGTGATCGCCGCCATGCCGGAGGCCAGCGCGAGCCCGGCGATGCCCCCCTCCATCTCCGCCACGCGCTGCTCCAGCGCCGCATTGGTCGGGTTCATGATGCGGCTGTAGATATTGCCCTCGACCTTCAGATCGAAGAGATCCGCGCCGTGCTGCGTGTCATCAAAGGCGTAGGAGGTGGTCTGGTAGATCGGCACCGCCACCGCCTTGGTGGTGGGATCCGGGGAGTAACCGCTGTGAATGGCCTTGGTCTCGAGTTTCATGGCTGTTCTCGCTGTTGATCGGTGATCGAGCCGCCGGGTCGCCGGCGCGCATTACACCGCGGAACTCTAACGCGTTTGAGTGCATGCGTCTGGAATATGCGGTGATAAACAAAGAGCGCCATGGAATAAAAACGGCCGGAGGCAGAATAATCCACCGCCGGCCCCATCGGCTTTCGACGCCGTCTCAGCTAAACAAGCCGGCCTTGCCGGCTCGGCCAGCCCAGCCCAGCCAGCTTAACGCCGTTGTCACTCCAGCATGCTGCGCAGCATCCAGGCGGTCTTCTCGTGGAGCTGCATGCGCTGGGTGAGCAGATCCGCGGTCGGCTCGTCATGCGCCTCGTCCGCGAGGGCGAAGACCTCACGCGCGGTCCGGGCGACGGTCTCATGATCGCTGACGAGCTGGCGGAGCATCTCGTTGGCGTCCGGGGTGCCGGTTTCCTCCGGGATCGCGGTCAGCTTCTGATACTCGCTGTAGCTGCCCGGCGCCCGCTCACCCAGGGCACGAATGCGCTCGGCAATCTCGTCCACCGCGGTGGCGAGTTCCGTGTACTGCTCTTCGAACATGGTGTGCAGGGAGTTGAACATCGGCCCTGTCACGTTCCAGTGGAAATTGTGCGTCTTCAGATACAGCGAATAGCTGTCAGCCAGCACGCGACCGACACCGCCGGCGATCTCGGCGCGGGCGCCCTCTTCGATACCAATATTGATTGCGGGAGTGGCCATATCGACCTCCTTTCTATCCGTGTCCCAGGATTAGTTTGCAATGATTACAAACTAACATCTCTCCTCCCCGAGCCCAAGTGGCCAGCCGGTGAGATTACGGCAATCCGGTTGCCATTGAGTTGCGCCATGTCATTGGCCTGCCAGATTGAGGCCGACCAGACCGATCACGATCAGCACCAGACTCACGGCCTTGATCCAGTTCATGGTCTCCCCGAAAAAAAAGACACCAACCAGCGCCACGAGTGCCGTGCCCAGTCCGGCCCAGATCGCATAGGCCACCCCGACTTCCATGCGCTTTAACACGAATCCCAGCGCAATGAAGGCCATGAGGTAGCCGGAGACAGTGACAACGGTCGGCACCAGGCGTGAGAACCCATCAGAAAGCTTAAGGGCGGTGGTACCGATCACCTCCATGGTGACGGCGCCGACGAGCAGCAGCCAGGCGGGCATCGATTCTCCTTGCGGGCGAGCATGAATAGGGACCAAAGCGTCACTCTAGAGCCTGACCACGGCGGGTCAAGGCACGGCCTGCCATGCTAGTCTCGCCAGTGTGCTGCCAACCCCGGAGGTGACTGCCGTTGCCCGTGCCCCATGCGCGATTTGTGCGCCCGCTGATCATTATCCTGTTCGCGCTCGGCATCGCGCTGCTCAGCCACACCTGGCGCAGCGATGCCAGCGACACCGCCACGCTGCCGGAGGTCTGGCAGTCGATGACCACGGCGGCGCTGGAGATCATCCCGTCCGGCCGTTTTCTGAGCGTGCGCGTGGCCGACGAGGCCGATGAACGCGCCCACGGCATGCAGAACCTGCCGGCCCGTGTGATCCGCGATCATCCCATCTGGTTTGAATTCCCGACGCCGCGCCGGACGGGCTGGCATATGCGCAATGTCCGCATCGCGCTGGATATGGCCTATGTCGCCCCGGACGGGACGGTGATTGCCGTCGAGCGCATGGAGCCCGGCCAGAGTGGCTACGGGGTTGACGAGGAGATCGCCGCGGCGCTGGAGGTGGCCGCCGGCGAGGCCGAACGCCTTGGCATCCGGCCCGGCACCCGGCTGCGCCTCCGCGACTAGCCCTTCTGCGGCTTGCGCACCCGGACGTGCAGATCCCGCAGCGCCGCCTCATCCACCTCGGCGGGGGCCTCGGTGAGCAGGCAGGCCCCGGTCTGGGTCTTGGGGAAGGCCATCACGTCGCGGATCGAGCTCGCACCGGCGATCATCATCACGATGCG
>CAJXND010000056.1 GCA_913056385.1 uncultured Ectothiorhodospiraceae bacterium | reverse complement strand
GATCTGGCCCAGCTCATCTACGACCTCAAGCAGGTCAATCCCGAGGCGCTGGTCTCGGTGAAGCTGGTCGCCGAGCCGGGGGTGGGGACCGTGGCGGCGGGTGTGGCCAAGGCCTATGCCGATCTGATCACCATTGCCGGTTACGACGGCGGCACGGGCGCCAGTCCGTTGACCTCGGTGAAGTATGCCGGCACGCCCTGGGAGCTCGGGCTGACCGAGACCCACCAGACGCTGCGGGCCAACGATCTGCGCGACAAGATCCGGCTGCAGACCGATGGCGGCCTGAAGACCGGGCTCGATGTCATCAAGGCGGCGATTCTCGGCGCCGAGAGCTTCGGTTTCGGTACCGCGCCGATGGTGGCGATGGGGTGCAAGTACCTGCGTGTCTGCCACCTCAACAACTGCCCCACCGGTGTGGCGACGCAGGAGAAGGTGCTTCGCATGAAGCATTTCATTGGCACGCCGGAGCGCGTCGCCAACTTCTTCACCTTCGTGGCCATGGAAACGCGCGAGTGGCTGGCCAGGCTGGGCGTGCGATCCCTGGAGGAGCTTATCGGCCGACTCGACCTGCTCGAGCAGCGTGAACCCGAGACGGCACGGCAGGCAAAGCTCGATCTCAGTGCGATCCTCTCCGATGGCGGACTCGACGCGTCGCTGCCCACCCACTGCATGACGCCGAGCAACGTCCCCTTCGATCGGGGCGAGCTGGCCGAACGCATGGTGGCCGATGCCCTGCCCGCCATCGAGGCGGCCAGCGGTGGCGACTTCGAGTACACCGTCCGCAATGACGACCGCTCCATCGGGGCACGCCTCTCCGGCGAGATCGCCCTGCGCCACGGTAATCTGGGAATGAGCGGCTCACCGCTGCGCCTGCACCTGAAGGGCAGCGCCGGCCAGAGCTTCGGTGTCTGGAACGCCGGCGGCCTGGAGATGTTCCTGCATGGCGATGCCAACGACTACGTGGGCAAGGGCATGGCCGGCGGCAAGCTGGTGATCCGGCCGCCGCGGGAGAGCCGATTCGCGAGCCATGAGACCACCATTATCGGCAACACCTGCCTCTATGGCGCCACCGGCGGCAAGCTCTTCGCAGCCGGCCTGGCCGGGGAACGGTTTGCCGTGCGCAACTCCGGCGCGCATGCGGTCGTCGAGGGCGTGGGCGACCACGGCTGCGAGTACATGACCGACGGCGTGGTCTGCGTGCTCGGGTCCACCGGCCTGAACTTCGGTGCCGGCATGACCGGTGGGATCGCCTTCGTACTGGACATGGAGAACCAGTTCGTCGATCGCTACAACCATGAGCTCATCGACATCCGGCGTATCCAGACGGAGCCGATGACGGCGCATCGCGAATTCCTGCGTGAAACCATTGCCGAGTTCGTCGATGAGACCGGGTCCCGCTGGGGCCAGGAGATCCTCGACAACTTCCGGGATTACGTCGGCTGCTTCTGGCTGGTCAAGCCCCGCGCTGCCGACATCAACGAGGTACTGAGTACGCTGCGCCAGGCAGCCTGAGCACGTTATGGGTAATTACTTCCAGTTCATCGACGTCCCCCGCCAGGACACGGAAAAGGAGCCGGCGCGGGCACGGGTCCAGAAGTTCACCGAGATCTACGGCGACTTCAGCAGCGAGCATGCGGCGGCCCAGGCCGACCGCTGCGTGGAGTGCGGCAATCCCTACTGCGAGTGGAAATGCCCGGTCCACAATTACATCCCCAACTGGCTCAAGCTGATCGCTGAAGGCAATCTCTTCGAGGCGGCCGAGCTCTCCCACAAGACGAACAGTCTGCCGGAGGTCTGCGGTCGCGTCTGCCCGCAGGATCGACTGTGCGAGGGGGCCTGCACGCTCAATGACGGCTTTGGCGCGGTGACCATCGGCTCGGTGGAGAAATACATCACCGACGAGGCCTTCAAGCAGGGCTGGCGACCGGACATGTCCGGCGTCGTACCCACCGGCCGACGCGTCGCCGTCGTGGGTGCCGGGCCGGCGGGCCTCGGCGCCGCCGATATCCTGGTGCGCAATGGCGTCGAGGCGGTGGTCTTCGATCGCTATCCCGAGATCGGCGGCCTGCTGACCTTCGGCATTCCGCCATTCAAGCTCGAAAAGGAGGTCATCGCCAAGCGCCGCGAGATCATGGAGTACATGGGCGTGGAGTTTCGTCTTGGCGTGAACATCGGCAGCGACATTACCTATGAGGAGCTGGAGCGGGATTTCGATGCCGTTTTCCTGGGCATGGGCACCTACACCTATATGCGCGGCGGCTTCCCCGGCGAGGATATGGACGGCGTCCACGAGGCGCTGCCCTACCTGGTCTCCAACATCAATCGCCTGATGGGCTTTGAGAAGGATCCCGCCGACTACGTCGACATGGCCGACCAGCGCGTGGTGGTCCTGGGCGGTGGCGACACGGCCATGGACTGCAACCGCACCGCACTGCGCCAGGGAGCGGCCAGTGTGACCTGTGCCTATCGGCGCGATGAACAGAACATGCCCGGCTCGCGGCGCGAGGTCTACAACGCCCGCGAGGAGGGCGTGGACTTCCGCTTCAACCGCCAGCCGGTGGAGATTGTCGGCGATGGTCGGGTGGAAGGCGTCAAGGTGGTGGAAACCCGGTTGGGCGCCCCGGACGAGCGCGGCCGGCGCCGGCCCGAGGCGGTGCCCGGCAGCGAGGAAATCATTCCCGCCGATCGGGTCATCATGGCCTTCGGCTTCCGTCCGGATCCGCCCGAGTGGTTCGACGATCATGGTATCGCCGTGGACGATCGCGAGCGCGTCAAGGTCAAGAAGGGCGGCAAACACCCCTTCCAGACCGACAATCCCAACGTCTTTGCCGGGGGCGACATGGTGCGCGGCTCCGACCTCGTGGTCACCGCTGTCTGGGAAGGTCGCGAGGCCGCCAAGGGCATGCTCGCCTACATGGGCGTCTAGGGCGGTAACAGTCCATGAGTGAACTGCTGAACGATCGCTTCCTCCGCGCCCTCGCCCGCGAGCCGGTCGATCGCACCCCGGTATGGATCATGCGCCAGGCCGGGCGTTACCTGCCCGAATACCGGGAAATACGCGCCCGGGCCGGCAGTTTCATGAATCTGTGCCGCAACCCGGAGCTCGCCTGTGAGGTTACCCTGCAGCCGCTCCGGCGCTTTGACCTGGATGCGGCGATTCTCTTCTCGGACATTCTGACCATCCCGGATGCCATGGGCCTGGGGCTCTATTTCGAGCCGGGTGAGGGTCCACGATTCGAGACCACCGTCCGCGATGCAGCCGCAGTGGATGCACTGCCGGTGCCCGATGTAGGAAGCGAGCTGCGTTACGTAACCGACGCGGTCAGTCTGATTCGCCGCGAACTCGACGGACGGGTCCCGCTGATCGGCTTCTCCGGCAGCCCCTGGACGCTGGCCACCTACATGGTGGAAGGCGGCAGCAGCAAGGACTTCCGCCACATCAAATCCCTGGCCTATGACCAGCCCGACGTGCTCGAGCGACTGCTCGGCAAGATCGCGACCGCGGTGACGGCCTATCTCAATGCCCAGGTGGAGGCCGGTGCGCAGGCGCTGATGATTTTCGACACCTGGGGCGGCGCACTTGCCCATGATGCCTATCCGCGTTTCTCGCTGGCCTTCGCGCAGCAGATTATCGATGGCCTGATCCGCGAGCGCGACGGACGTCGAATCCCGGTCGTTTTCTTCACCAAGGGCGGTGGCGTCTGGCTCGAGCGCATCGCCGGATGCGGTGCCGACGCCCTTGGCGTGGACTGGACCCTGTCAATGACCGAGGCCCGACGCCGGGTGGGTGACCGGGTTGCCCTGCAAGGCAATCTGGACCCCAGCGTCCTGTACGCCGGGCCCGAGGTGATTGAGCGCGAGGTCGGTCGGGTGCTGGCGGAATACGGTCATGGCAGCGGGCATGTCTTCAACCTCGGCCACGGCGTCCATCCGCAGATACCGCCGGATCATGTTGCAGCCATGGTGGAGGCCGTCAAGCATCTCAGCCCGGCCTGGCATGGGTAGGAAAAAGCCTCGCATCCTCTCAGCCGGTGTCGTCATCGTGCGAGCCGAGGCGGGGGAGTGGCGTTTCCTGTTACTCCGAGCCTACCAGTACTGGGATTTCCCCAAGGGCCGGACCGAAACCGGTGAAACACCGCTGCAGGCAGCCCGTCGCGAGGTCACCGAAGAGACCGGGATCACCGACCTGGACTTCGAATGGGGCGAGGATTTCACCGAAACCGGCCCCTATGCCCGTGGCAAGGTGGCGCGTTACTACCTTGCCGAGACAACGACCCGTGAGGTAACCCTCGGTATCGCACCCGAACTGGGCACGCCGGAACACCATGAATGGCGATGGGTCGACCGTCGCACGGCCTACCGACTCACCGCACCGCGTGTGCGTCAGGTCCTTGACTGGGCCCTGGACCGGCTGCCGCCGACCCCCGCCGACTGACCCCGCCCCTTGGGCATACCAGCCCCCGAGCGGCATACTGGGGTTTGCACCCGATTGGAGCAGGAGACGACCGTGAAACACGACCCCGCCGCCGGACTTGAATATCCGGCGACTCGTCCGAGGCGCCTGCGCCGTGACGAAGCCACCCGGCGACTGGTGCGCGAAAACCGGCTGTCGACGGATGACCTGATCCAGCCGGTATTCGTCATCGAGGGAACCGATCGAACCGAAGCCGTCCCCTCCATGCCTGGCGTGGAGCGCATGAGCATCGATCGACTGACGGCGGAAGCCGAGACGCTGGCGGATCTGGGCATCCCGGCCATGACCCTGTTCCCGGCGACGCCCCGGGAGGCCAAGAGCGACGATGCCGCCGAGGCCTGGAACCCGCAGGGTCTGGCACAGCGCGCCGTCCGCGCGATCAAGGCGCGGGTGCCGGAGATGGCTGTCATCACCGATGTCGCCCTGGACCCGTTCACGCGTCACGGCCAGGACGGCCTGCTGGATGATTCAGGCTATGTCGCCAACGACATGACGCTCGAGGCGCTGGTCCGCCAGGCGCGCTCCCATGCCGAGGCAGGGGCCGATATCGTTGCGCCCTCCGACATGATGGACGGACGCATTGCGGCGATCCGCGCCGCCCTCGAGGCCGATGGCTATCCCGAGACCCGCATCCTCGCCTATGCCGCAAAGTATGCCTCGGCCTTCTATGGCCCCTTCCGGGATGCCGTGGGGTCGGCGGGCAACCTGGGCGGCGGCGACAAGCGCACGTATCAGATGGATCCGGGCAATGGCGCAGAGGCGCTCCGCGAGGTCGGAATGGATCTGGCCGAGGGTGCCGACATGGTCATGATCAAGCCCGGCATGCCGTATCTCGACGTCATTCGCCGGGTGCGGGAACACTTCGAGGTGCCGACATTCGCATACCAGGTCAGCGGCGAGTACGCCATGCTGAACGCGGCCTTCGAGCAGGGCTGGCTGGACCGCAGGGCGTGCGTGATGGAGGCCCTGTTGGGTTTCAAGCGGGCCGGCGCCGACGCCATACTGACCTATTTCGCGCGGGAAGTGGCCGGCTGGCTTGCCGACCGCTGAGACCGTCCGCAACCGGAGGTGAACATGGATCTCTACGCCGTTTTCGGCCATCCCGTCGGCCATTCCCTCTCGCCCCGCATCCACCGGATGTTCGCCGAGGAAACCGCCCAGCAGATTGAGTATCAGCGCCGCGAGCCACCCCTGGACGGGTTCGCCGATGCCCTGCAGGCATTTCGCGGGGAAGGCGGTCATGGGGCCAACGTCACCGTGCCGTTCAAGGAGGAGGCCTGGTCGCTGGCCGAGCAGCGCAGCGAGCGCGCCGAGCGCGCCGGCGCAGTCAACACGCTGGTCTGCGGCGAGACGCTCTACGGAGACAATACCGATGGCGAGGGGCTGATCAACGACCTGCGCAACAATCTGGGCGTGGGGCTCGCCGGCAAGCGCATGCTCATCGTCGGAGCCGGCGGCGCCGCCCGGGGTGTACTCGGACCGCTGCTCGCCGAACAGCCGGCGAGTCTGGTGATTGCCAACCGCACCGCCGGCCGGGCGCAGGTGCTGGCCAAGGCGTTCGATGACATCGGCAACATCGAAGGCTGCGGTCTGGACGCCCTTGCGGGTGAACGCTTCGAGGTCGTCATCAACGCAACCTCCAGCGGTCTCGAAGGCGAAGTGCCCGATCTGCCGGCGAGTATCGTCAGCGATGGCGCCACGGCCTACGACATGCTCTACGGCGCCGAGCCAACGCCATTTCTGCGCTGGGCGGAGCGTCACGGTGCATTCCGCGTCCGCGACGGTCTGGGCATGCTGGTGGAACAGGCCGCCGGCGCGTTCGAGCTCTGGCGTCACATCAGGCCCAGCACCGGGCCCGTTATCGAGGCACTGCGCCACGATACCCGCCCCTGATACCGATGGTCTGGGAGGCCAACGCAACACCGGATGCACTGCTGGTGCTACTGGTGGGCGGCGCCACCCTGCTTGCGGTCGTGCTCAGGCACCTGTGCGAACGCATCAAGCTGCCCCCGCTGGTGGGCTATATCCTCATCGGCCTCGGCCTGCGCCTCATCGACGGTGTTGTGCCCATCCTCCAGCCATCCGTCATGGCCGCGTTCGAACTGCTGGCGGCCCTTGGTCTGGTCGCCCTGCTATTCCGGATCGGACTGGGTAGCGACCCCTATCGACTGCTGGAAAAACTGCCCGGTGCCAGCCTGATCTGGGCGGTCAGCGTTATCATATCGGGGATTGCCGGCTACTATGCCGCGCGCTGGGCCGGATTCGATGCCGTCCCGGCCCTGGTCGCGGGCGTAGCGCTGACCGCAACCAGCATCGGCGTCTCGCTACCGCCCTGGCAGGCCGCCGGCGCCTTGCGCAGCGAGCGGGGCTCGCTGGTGCTGGATGTCGCCGAACTCGATGACATATCCGGCGTCGTGCTGATGGCCCTCCTCCTCAGTCTTGTCCCCACCCTGACCGCCGGCGGCGCCATCGACTGGGGCGGCGTCGGGATGACCAGCCTGAGCCTGCTCGCCAGCCTGGCCGCCTTCACCGCCGCGTGCTGGCTGTTCGCCCACTGGCTTGAACCGCCACTGGCACGGCTCCTCGCAACGCGTGAACGCTCACCGGCCCGGATGCTGATCGTCGTCGCCATCGGCAGCCTGATCGCCGCGCTCGCCGGAATACTCGGCTTCTCCCTTGCGGTGGGCGCCCTCTTCGCCGGCCTGGTCTTCAGCAAGGCACCCCGCCGGGTTCGCCAGGATCGCGCCTACATCGTGCTCTACGACTTCCTGGCGCCGTTTTTCTTTATCGGCATCGGGATCAAGCTCGAGCCGACGGCCCTGGCGGGCGCGCTGGGGGCCGGTGGCATTCTGCTCATCGCCGCGGTCGCCGGCAAATTGATCGGCACCGCGCTGCCGGCATTGTGGACGGCGCCCAGGGGGAGTGCTCTGGTGATCGGCATGAGTATGGTGCCAAGAGCGGAAATCGCCATGGTGATCGTCGACCAGGCCGGCCGTTATGGTCATGACGTCGTCCCGCCCGCCCTCTATGGCGCCATGACGCTCGTCACGCTGGTCACTTGCGCGGTAACACCAAGCGTGGTGCAGACAATGCTCCAGAACGGACAGGTCGGAGGGGATCAGTCCCGACCCTCGCGGTGACGATCCATGACCCGGATGTAATGGCGCGCCGAATACCTCAGTTGCTCGCGTTCCGTCTCCGTCAGGGCTCGTACCGCCCGAGCCGGACTGCCCAGATAAAGCTGGCCGCCGGTCAGATGCTTGCCGGGCGGGACGAGGGCACCGGCGCCGAGGATGACCTCGTCTTCCACCACGGCGCCGTCCAGGACCATCGCGCCCATCCCCACCAGCACCCGGCTGCCGATCCGGCAGGCATGGATCACTGCCCGATGACCCACGGTGACCTCCTCGCCGACGATGGCGGGATACCCCGGCTGGTACGGCCCCTCGTGGGCCACATGAACAATGCTCCCGTCCTGGATATTGCTGCCGGCGCCGATCTCGATACGATGTACATCCCCGCGCAGCACGGCCGTCGGCCATACCGACACCGAATCCCCCAGGGTCACGTCGCCGATCACCACCGCACTGTCGTGGACGAATGCCGACTCGGGAATGGTGGGATGCACGCCCTGGTAGACCTCGATCATCAATGCCCCCCGCCTGGCATCAGGTCATGGTGACCAGCTCTTCGGCGCTGGTCGGGTGGATGGCCACGGTGTCGTCAAGATCCCGCTTGGTCGCGCCCATGCGAAGCGCCACCGCAAAGCCCTGCAGCATCTCATCGCTACCGACGCCGAACAGGTGGATGCCGACCACACGTTCCTCATCACCCACACAGACCAGCTTCATGGTGCTCCGCTGCTTGGCCTCCGCCGGGGAGAGCGCGAAGTCCATGGGCACGAACCCGGTCTGATAGACCCGCACGGCGTCACCATGCTGCTCCCGGGCCTCGGACTCGGTCAGCCCCACCGTGCCAATCGGCGGGTGCGTGAAGACGACGGTGGGCACATCCCGATAGTCGAGCCGGCGGTCACCCTGACCGCCCCAGAGACGGTCCGCCAGCCGGCGCCCGGCGGCGATGGCGACGGGCGTGAGCGGATAGGGATTGTCGGTCACGTCGCCGAGCGCAAAGATATGCGGCTGATTGCTGGCCTGCCAGTCGTCCACCGGGATCGTGCCCCGACCGCTCATCTGCACACCGGCCGCCTCGAGGCCAAGCTCGTCGGTATTGGGGAGGCGGCCCACCGCCCAGATCACCTGGTCCAGGCCCTCGAGGCTTCGGCCGTCCTCGGCATGCAGGGCGTATCCGCCCCAGGCGGCCTCCAGACCCACCGGCGTGAAATGATTCACGAGGGCCGGCCCGTGCTGACCAATGGCCGCCACATAGGCATCCTGAATGGCCTCGTCGAAGTCACGCAGGGGGCGCTCCCGGCGCACCACGAGCTGGACGTCGCTACCCAGCTGATGAAGCACGCCGGCAAGCTCCACGGCGATATAGCCGGCGCCGACCACGGCCACCTTCTCCGGCCGGTCCGCCATCTCGAAGAAACCGTCGGAGTCGATACCCAGATCACCGCCCGGGATGCCCGGCCGGCCCGGCACACCACCGGTGGCGATGACAAAGCGCTCGGCCCGGTAATGCTCGCCGTTCACTTCCACCGTATGGGGGTCGACGAACCGGGCATGACCGCGGATGGTCGCCACGCCCGAGTTGCCCAGATTGCGATCATAGATGCCGTTGAGGCGCTCGATGTAGGCATCCCGGGCAGTCACCAGGGATGACCAGTCGAGACTGGGACTCACGCCGCTGAAACCGTAGTCGTGGGCGCGTGCCATCACCTCGGCGGCATGCGCGGCCTGCCACATGACCTTCTTCGGCACGCAGCCCACGTTCACGCAGGTGCCCCC
>CAJXND010000055.1 GCA_913056385.1 uncultured Ectothiorhodospiraceae bacterium | reverse complement strand
GGCCGTTAGCTCAATTGGTAGAGCAGCTGACTCTTAATCAGTAGGTTCGGGGTTCGAGTCCCTGACGGCCCACCATCTCTCCCATACGAAAAAACCCGAAGCGGTCTCCCGCTCCGGGGCGGTTCCGTTGCCTGGTGATCGGGCCTTACTGGCGGATACCCTCGACCTCCAGCTCGAGGTAGACGGTCTCGCTGGCGGGGCCCAGGTTGTAGTCGATGCCGTAGTCGGCCAGCGCGAATTCCGTCTCGCCACTGAAGCCCACGCGATAGCCGCCCCAGGGGTCCTCGCCCTCACCGATCTTCTCGACATCGATGCTGATCGGGCGGGTGACGCCGTGCAGGGTGAGCTCACCCTCCAGCGTTGCCGTGCCGTCGCCGTTGGGGGTGTAGTCAGTACTCACGAAGCTTGCCTCGGGGTACTGCTCGACATCCAGGAAGTCGGCGCTACGCAGGTGCTTGTCCCGCTCGGCGTGATTGGAGTCGATGCTCGCCGGATTGATATCAACGGCGATTTCCGAAGCGCCGGGGTTGGCCGGGTCGTAGCGGAACCCGCCGCTGAAGTCGTTGAAACGGCCCTTCAGCCAGCTATAGCCGAGGTGGCTGATGCGGAACTGGATGGAGGCATGGGCGCCGTCGGTATCGATGACGTAGTCGGCGGCTGTGGCGGAGCCGGCAGCCACGGCGGCAGTCAGGACGATGCCGGCGAGGGCCGGACGGAGGATATGGGTAATGCTCATGAGTCGGTCTCCTTTACGGGTTGCAGCATGCGGGACAGCGTACTGTCCCGATCAATGGTCAGCGGCGATCGCGGCTCGTCCGTAGCCCCGGGGGGTGTTTCGCCATAGAGAACGGTTTGCCATGGATCGAGACGCTAAGCCATCGGCTTTAATTCATCTAATGCATGATTTATATTTTGATTATGCATGAAGTGAATTTACGTAGGCTCGATCTCAATCTCCTGGTGGTCCTCGGGGCGCTGCTGGATACCCGTCATGTCAGCCGCGCGGCCGAGCAGCTCCACATGAGCCAGCCGGCGGTCAGTCGCGCCCTCGGACGTTTGCGGGACCTGTTCGGCGACAGCCTGCTGGTTCGCGGGCACTCGGGAATGGTGCCGACCGAGCGGGCGCGGGATCTGCAGCAGCCCCTCGCCGACGCGCTTTCGGGCATCGCCCGGTTGGTGGCCGAGCCCGGTTTCGACCCGACAACGGCGACCAACCCGGTTCGACTCGGCTGTCTCGATCTGGAGGCGGCCATTTATCTCTCTCCCGTGGTGGAGCGATTGCGCGCGGCGGCGCCCGACATGCCCGTGGAAATCCACTCCCATCCCGATGACTACTTCGGCCTGCTCGCCGAGGGCCGGCTGCACCTGGCGATCAGCGGTCTCGAGCCGCGGCAGCGCCAGGCGGAATTCCACCGGCGGGTGATCGATACCACCTGGTCGGAGTGCCTGATGAGCAGGGATAATCCGCTCGCCAGCGGTGCCATGACGCTCGAGCGGTATCTGCGCGCCAGCCATGGCGTCGTGGCCATCACCGGCAAGGGCCCGGCGATCATGGACCAGCGCCTCGAGGCCATGGGCCGGACGCGGCGGGTGGTGCTGCGGCTCTCGAGCTTTTTCAACGTCCCCGATTCCTGCGCCGGAACCGACGTCGTGTTCTCGCTGCCCCACCGGATTGCGTCGCGACTCGCGCGCGATCCACTGCTGGTGACGCGGCCGCTGCCCGAGGCACTGCAAACGGCGAGTTTCCCCATGTATCTCTACTGGCATAGCCGGCATCATGGGGACCCGATGCATCAATGGCTTCGCAGTCTCGCCATGAGCGGCGCCGCCGACATGGCCAGCGATCCGGAGGGAGAGGATGAGCGAATCGGAGGATCTCAAACGATACCGTGATGCCTGGGCCTATCGCGGAGGCGAGCGTCCGGACTTCGCGATCGAACCGGGGCCGGGCCAGGAGTCGGTCTGGGACTATCCGCGACCGCCGGCCTACGTGCCCGACGACCGGCCCGTGCGCATTGCCATCGGTGAAACGGTGATCGCCGCCAGCGATCACAGTATCCGGGCGCTCGAGACCGGCAGCCCGCCGGCCTTTTACCTGCCGCCGGAAGCGGTGGACCATTCCCGGCTGCGGGCCTCCGGCCACCGTACCTTCTGCGAGTGGAAGGGCGAGGCGGAGTACTTCGACGTGGTCACCGAGACCGGCATCATCGAGGCGCCCATCTGGCGGTATCCCGCGCCGCTTGCCGGCGCGGAGGCGATCGCCGGGTGGTTTTCCGCCTACCCCGAGAAGCTCGACTGCCGGGTCGGCGATGAACCGGTCCATGCCCAGTCCGGTCGATACTATGGCGGCTGGGTGACCCTCGAGCTGGTTGGCCCGTGGAAGGGAGAGCCCGGCACCTCGCACTGGTAGATCATTCGGCGGAGCAGGGAAGATGGCCGCAGCGTCGGAAAAGCAGGATAAGGGAGCGGGCGAGCAGTCCGCCTGGCACGCGCTGGACTCGGAGGAAACGCTCCGCCGGCTCGACGTCGATCTCCAGGGGCTCGGCACGGCGGAAGTGGCCCGGCGGCTCGAAGCCTATGGCGAGAACCTGCAGCGACCGCCCCGGCGACGGGGGCGCCTGGCGCGGCTCGCCAGCCAGTTCCGCAATCTGCTGATCTATCTGCTGCTGGCCGCTGCGCTGGTCACGGCGGCGCTCGGGCACTGGATTGACACGGCCGTGATCGTTGCCGTGGTCCTGGTGAATGCGGTGATCGGCACCATCCAGGAGGGCAAGGCGGAGAGCGCAATGGAGGCCATTCGCGGGCTGCTCTCCCCGGAGGCGACCGTCCGCCGGGGCGATCGTCGGCAGAGCATTGATGCGGCCGGTCTGGTTCCCGGCGATATCCTCATTCTCGAGCCCGGCGCAAAGGTAACGGCGGATGTGCGCCTTGTCGGCGCCCGGGGGCTGGCCATTGATGAATCGGCGCTGACCGGTGAATCGGTGCCGGTGAGCAAGACCATTGATCCCGTGCCGGCACAGTGTGGTCTGGGCGATCGGCACTCCATGGCATTCGCCGGAACACTGGTGACCGCGGGCGAGGGACTGGGTGTTGTGGTCGCCACCGGTGAGCAGACAGAGCTCGGCCAGGTCACTGAGATGCTGGCGGAGGTCGAGACACTGACCACGCCACTCCTGCGCCACCTCGACCGGCTCGGCCGTCAGCTCGCCCTGATCATCGTCTCCACCGGCGCGCTGACGGCGCTGGGCGGCATCCTGCTGCACGGGTTTTCGATCGTCGAGATGTTCATGGCGGCGGTGGGGCTTGCCGTGGCGGCGATACCGGAGGGGCTGCCGGCCATTGTCACGATTACCCTGGCGCTCGGGGTACAGCGTCTGGCCTCGCGCAATGCCATTGTCAGACGGCTGCCGGCGGTTGAGACGCTCGGTGCCGTGACGGTGATCTGCTCCGACAAGACCGGCACTCTGACCCGTAACGAGATGACGGTCCAGGAGCTGCTCCTGGCCGACGGGCTCCATGTGCTGCACGAGGATGTGGCGCCATCGGGCGAGGTCGCCCTGGGGCTTGCCCGCGCGGTCGCCCTCTGCAGTGATGCCGCCGTCGAACCGGCGGGCGGCGAAGGGGGGCGCATCAGCGGCGATCCGATGGAGGTCGCGCTGCTTGCGCTCGCCGAATCGGCCGGCGTCGACATCGAGGCATACCGGGCCGCCCATCCCCGGCTCGACGGGATTCCATTCGATTCCGGGCACCGCTACATGGCGACCGTGAACCGCGATGACGATGGTCGCCGGCTGATCGTCAAAGGTGCGCCGGAGGCGGTTGTGCCGCGCTGTGATCGGGTGCTGACCGGGTCGGGGACAGCCGCGCTGGACGAGGCGGCATGGCACCGTCAGGCGGAGCACATGGCAGCGCGTGGGCTGCGCCTGCTGGCGGTCGCCGAGCGGTGGGTGGACGACGATTCGCCGGATATCCACCAGGGGCGTGGCCCGGATGGGCTCGTCCTGATCGGGCTGGTGGCGATTATCGATCCGCCCCGCGATGAGGCGATCGCCGCGGTGGCGGCGTGTCAGCGCGCCGGCATCGAGGTCAAGATGATCACCGGTGATCACGCCGTCACGGCGGCCGCCATCGGACGCCAGCTCGGCCTCGAGGGCGATGAGCGCGGTGTCACCGGCGATGATCTGGATGAACTCGATGATGCCGGGCTCCGCGAGGTCGCGCGGCAGCGCTCGGTGTTCGCCCGCGTCTCGCCGGCGCACAAGCTCCGCCTGGTCGAGGCCCTGCAGGCCGACGATGAAGTCGTGGCGATGACCGGTGATGGTGTCAACGACGCGCCGGCGCTGAAGCGGGCCGACGTGGGCGTGGCCATGGGGCGGGGCGGGACGGATGCGGCGCGTGAGTCCGCCGAGATCGTGCTCGCCGATGACAACTTTGCGACCATCGAGGCCGCGGTCCATGAGGGACGGGTCATCTACGACAACATCGTCAAGTCGATCCTGTTCATCCTGCCCACCAACGCCGCCCAGGCACTGTTGCTCGTGATCGCCGTGCTGACCGGCCTGATGCTGCCGGTCACGCCGGTGCAGATCCTCTGGGTGAACATGATTACCGCGGTCACGCTGGCGCTGGCCCTGGCCTTCGAGCCACCCGAAGAGGCCGTCATGGCCCGCCCGCCGCGGCGGACGGATGCATCCCTGATTCCGGAGGGACTGGGCTGGCGGGTCATCATCGTCGCCGTGGCCATGCTGATCGGTACGCTGGGGCTGTTCCTGCGCGAGCTGGCGGCGGGTCGGGACCTGGCGGAGGCGAGAACGCTGGCGATCAACACGCTGGTGCTCTTCGAGGTCTGGTACCTGTTCTCGGCGCGGCGTCTGCGCGAGCGTTCGCTGAATCGCTCCGGGCTGCTCGGCAATCGAATCGTACTGTTGGCTGGCGCCGCGATCCTTGGGGCGCAGCTGCTCTTCACCTATGCACCGCCCATGCAGCTACTGTTCGACACGCGCCCGCTCGGACCGGCGGAATGGTTGCTCGCCATCGCCGTCAGTCTGCCCATCATCGCGGTGGCGGAGGGGCACAAGGCATGGCAGCACCGCAGGGGCGTTGGCCTCTCGCCCGGCGCTGGGAGGTAGGTTGGACGGTCGACCGCCCCTCGCTTTTGCCCGCTGCGGCATGCCGGTATACTGAACGGCTTGAGTCTTTAAGCGCGAAAGTGGCGGAACTGGTAGACGCGCTGGGTTTAGGTCCCAGTGGGGTTGTCCCCCGTGCGAGTTCGAGTCTCGCCTTTCGCACCAGTTACCTCAGAGGTGGGCAATGCAAGTATCGGTGGAGTCGGGCGAGGGCCTGAAGCGCAAGTTGAAGGTCCAGATCCCGTCCGAGCGGGTGGACGAGCAGGTCGACAAGAAGCTGCGCGAGATGCGCGGTCAGGTTCGTCTGCAGGGGTTCCGGCCCGGCAAGGTGCCCATGAAGGTGGTGCAGAAGCGCTACGGGCCACAGGTGCGCGGCGAGGTCCTCGACGAGGTCGTCCGCAGCACCTATGCCGAGGCCCTGGAGCAGGAGTCGCTGCGCCCCGCCGGCACACCCGACATCCAGCCGCTGACCGTGGAGCCGGGCAAGGATCTCGAATACGAGGCGAGCTTCGAGGTCATCCCCGAGGTCGAGGTGCAGGGCATCGAGTCCATCGAGCTCACCCGTCCGGCGGTGGATATCGAGGCCGCGGATGTGGATCGCATCCTCGAGCGGCTGCGCCAGCAGCATGCCGAGTATTCCGAGGTCGACCGGGCCGCGGAGGAGGGCGACCGAGCCATCATCGATTTCCATGGTCAGGTCGACGGCGAGGACTTCTCCGGCAACAGTGGCGAGGATGTGCCCGTGCCGCTGGGCGAGGGGCAGATGCCCGGGCCCTTCGAGGAAGAGCTTGTGGGCATGAAGACCGGCGACGAGAAGACCGTGCGCTATACCTTCCCGGAAGGGTTTCCGGATGCCACCATTGCCGGCCGGGAGGCCGAGTTCTCCGTCACCATGAAGAAGGTCGAGGCGCCGGCGCTCCCCGAGGCGGATGACGCGTTCGCCGAGACACTGGGTATCGAGGGCGGACTCGAGGCGCTGCGCGAGCGCATCACCGAGAGCCTGGAGCGGGAGCGGGAACAGGCCGTGCGCACGCGGGTCAAGAACCAGGTGATGGATGCGCTGGTCGAAAGGAATGAGATCGAGTTGCCGCAGACCCTGGTGGACAGCGAAATCGACCAGCTCCGCCAGCAGACGCGGGAGCGGATGCGCCAGGCCGGCGCCGAGGGCGAGGAGCCGGATCTGCCCGCCGACCAGTTCGAGGCGGAGGCCCGGCGCCGGGTCAAGCTGGGGCTGCTGGTCAACGAGATCGTCCGGGCCAACGAGATTCAGCTCGAGCCGGAGCGGATGCAGGCCGCCCTGCAGCGCGTGGCCTCGGGCTATGAGCAGCCCGAGCAGGTGATGCAGTACTACCTGCAGAACCAGGAGATGATGCAGAGCCTTCAGCTCCAGGTGATGGAGGATCAGGTGGTTGACTGGGTCATGGAACAGGCGCAGGTCACCGACAAGCCGATGAGTCTCGACGTGCTGACCAGTGGCGTCGAGGATGAGGAAAACACCGAGGCCTCGTAAGGGCCGGGAGTATCATTGAACATGAGCGAACAGCACCGCGAAGGCAGCCCCATGGCAACGGGCCTGGTCCCGATGGTCGTCGAGCAGACGGCGCGGGGCGAGCGTGCCTTCGACATCTACTCGCGCCTGCTCAAGGAGCGGGTGATCTTCATGGTGGGGCCGGTGGAGGACCATCAGGCCAATCTATTGATCGCTCAGCTGCTTTTCCTGGAGTCGGAGAACCCCGACAAGGATATCCACTTCTACATCAACAGCCCGGGTGGTGTGGTGACCGCCGGGCTGGCGATCTACGACACAATGCAGTTCGTCAAACCTGACGTGAGCACCGTCTGCATCGGCCAGGCGGCCAGCATGGGGTCGCTCCTGCTGGCCGGCGGCGCGGCCGGCAAGCGCTTTGCCCTGCCCAATTCGCGGGTGATGATCCATCAGCCCCTGGGCGGCTTTCAGGGCCAGGCCACCGATATCGATATCCATGCCCGGGAGATCCTGAGCATGCGCGAGCGGCTCAACCAGATCCTGGCGCATCACACCGGCCAGGACCTCGAGACCATCGCCCAGGATACCGAGCGCGACAACTTCATGTCGCCGGAGGCGGCCCGGGACTATGGCCTGGTCGACCAGGTGCTCACCGATCGCAGTAACCTGCCGCTCGAGTGAGAGTGGTTGCGTGGTCTTTGAAAAGCGGGCATGGTCGAAACTGTCCATTTCTCGCATGCGCAAGGGTAGCCAATGACTGACAGAGATAACGGCGGTCGCGGCGACGACAACGGCAAGCTGCTGTATTGCTCTTTCTGTGGCAAGAGCCAGCATGAGGTGCGCAAGCTCATTGCAGGTCCTTCGGTGTTCGTCTGCGACGAATGCGTGGAGCTCTGCAACGACATCATCCGCGAGGAGATGGAGGAGAAAAGCGCCGAAGCCGGTGCCAGCCTCCCCAAACCTCACGAGATCAACGCGGCCCTCGATGAGCATGTCATCGGGCAGGATCATGCCAAGAAGGTCCTGTCGGTGGCGGTCTATAACCACTACAAGCGCATGCAGGCCGCACAGGGCCGTGATGATGTCGAGCTCAGCAAGAGCAACATTCTGCTGATTGGACCGACGGGTTCCGGCAAGACGCTCCTGGCGGAGACGCTTGCCCGGTTGCTGGATGTCCCGTTCACCATCGCCGATGCCACGACGCTGACCGAGGCGGGTTACGTCGGCGAGGACGTCGAGAACATCATCCAGAAGCTGCTGCAGCGCTGCGATTACGATGTCGAAAAGGCACAGCAGGGGATCGTCTACATCGACGAGATCGACAAGGTCTCGCGCAAGGCGGAGAACCCCTCGATCACGCGGGATGTCTCGGGTGAGGGTGTCCAGCAGGCGCTGCTCAAGCTCATCGAGGGCACGACGGCCTCGGTACCGCCGCAGGGCGGTCGCAAACACCCGCAGCAGGAGTTCCTGCAGGTGGACACCGGCAACATCCTGTTCATCTGCGGTGGCGCGTTCGCCGGGCTGGAGAAGGTCATCCAGCAGCGCTCGGAGAAGGGTGGTATCGGCTTCTATGCGGAGATCAAGGGCGAGTCCCAGCGCAAGGCTGTCGGTGAGACGCTGCGGGACGTGGAGCCCGAGGATCTCGTCCGCTACGGCCTCATTCCCGAGTTCGTCGGTCGGTTGCCCGTGGTAGCCACGCTCAACGAACTCGATGAGGAGGCCCTGGTGGAAATCCTTCGTGAGCCGAAGAACGCCCTGGTCAAACAGTTCCAGCGGCTCTTCGAGATGGAGGGCGTCGATCTCGAGTTCCGGGACGAGGCCCTCTACGAGGTGGCCCGCAAGGCCATCGCGCGCAACACCGGCGCCCGGGGACTGCGCACGCTGGTCGAGCATGTGCTGCTCGATACCATGTACGATCTGCCGTCGCTGGAGAACGTCGGCAAGGTCGTGGTGGACGACGCGGTGATCCGGGGCGAGACCTCCCCCTATCTCATCTATGACGGTTCGGAGCAGCCCGCCGCGGCATCGGATTGATCCGCGGCCGGGCATCCCCGGCCTCCAAGAGGAACCCTATGAGCCAGGAAACGACGCCGATCAGCGGATCGGTGACGCCGGTGCTGCCGCTGCGTGACGTGGTGGTCTATCCGCACATGGTCATTCCGCTGTTCGTCGGCCGGGAGAAATCCATTCAGGCGCTTGAGGCCGCCATGGCGGAGGACAAGCGCATACTCCTGATCGCCCAGCACAGCGCCGAGGTGGACGACCCCACGGCCGAGAATCTCTACGGTGTCGGCACCATCGCCAACATCCTGCAGATGCTCAAGCTGCCGGATGGCACGGTCAAGGTACTGGTCGAAGGCGCGGAGCGCGCCCGCGTCGAGGGCCTTGATGATGCAGGTGTGCACTTCACCGCGCACGCCGTGGCGCTGGCCGACGAGGCGGTGGATGGCGACCCGGAAGTCGAGGTGATGACCCGGTCGCTGCTGTCGCTGTTCGATCAGTACGTCAAGCTCAACAAGAAGGTCCCGCCGGAGATCCTCTCCTCGCTGCAGGGCATTGAGGAGCCCGGTCGCCTCGCGGATACCATCGCTGCGCACATGAGCCTGAAGATCGACGAGAAGCAGACGGTACTCGAGATCGAGAATCCGGCGCGGCGGCTCGAGCATCTCATGGGCCTGATCGAGGGCGAACTCGACATCCTCCAGGTCGAAAAGCGCATCCGCGGCCGCGTCAAGCAGCAGATGGAGAAGTCGCAGCGCGAGTACTACCTCAACGAGCAGATGAAGGCCATCCAGAAGGAGCTCGGCGAGCT
>CAJXND010000054.1 GCA_913056385.1 uncultured Ectothiorhodospiraceae bacterium | reverse complement strand
AGCGCGGCCCGTGGCCAGGCGTTGATCACCGCCTGGATCAGGTTGGCCAGCGGGATGGCGAAGAAGACACCCCAGAAGCCCCAGATCCCGCCAAAGACCAGGATGGCGATGATGATCGCCACCGGATGCAGGTTCACCGCCTCCGAGAAGAGCAACGGCACCAGCACGTTGGCGTCGATGGCCTGGATGATGGCGTAGGCGATGAGCACCCACATGAACTCGCTGCTCGTGCCGAACTGGAAGTAGGCGACGATGGCGATGGGCAGCGTCACCACGATGGCGCCAACGTAGGGGATGATCACCGACAGGCCCACCAGCAGCGCCAGCAGCATGGCGAACTCCAGGCCCAGGAAAAGGAAGGTCATGTAGCTGCCGAACCAGACGATCAGCACCTCGACGAACTTGCCGCGCACGTAGTTGCCGATCTGCAGGTCCACCTCGTGCCAGACCGACACGACAAGCCCATGATGGCGGGGCAGGAAGCGGCCCATCCAGCCGAGGATCTTCGACTTGTCCCAGAGGAAGAAGAAGATCAGCACCGGCAGCAGCACCGCGTAGACCACCAGCGTGATCACCATCACCACCGAGGCCAGCGAGAACGACGAGGCCAGCGCCCGCACATAGCCGACGGCCTCGCGCCGGATGGTATCGAGCAGCGTGGCAACCTGATCGGTGGAGAAGTAGTCCGGATAGCGCTCGGGCAGTCGCAGGAGCGCGCGCTGGCCCTGCTCGAGCATGGCGGGCAGGTTCTCGATGAGTTGGATGACCTGATTGACGATGGTCGGCAGCAGCGTGAGCAGCGTCGCCGCCAGGCAGATCATGAACACCAGATAAACGCCCACCACCGCAATGCGCCGGCCCACGCCGTACCGCACCAGAGCGCGCACCAGTCCCTCGAGCAGATAGGCGAGCACGATGGAGGCGAATACCGGCACCAGCATGCTGCCCAGGAAGGTCACCACCGCCAGGCCGACCAGCAGCAGAACGGCCAGGCCCACCACCTGCGGATCACTCAGATGACGGCGAATCCATTCACGGATCGGATACATGGGCGTGGACACGGCAACCTCCTGCAAGCGCGGTATACTTTCCCATAATCCGGGGCCGAAGGGGAACGCGGCGGCCCCGTCACCGGTCCAAGAAGGTTGTCATGACGCGATTCGCGCCCCTCCAATCATGCCTCGCCGGGCTACTGGCGGTGGCATTTGCCCTCGCCCCGGCGCTGGCCGGCGCGCAGGGGCTCGATCTGTCCCTGCCCGATCTCGGTGACCCGTCCAGCGAGATACTGCCGCCGAGCGAGGAGGCGCGCATCGGCCAGGAGATGATGCGCGAGATCCGCGGCGAGGTGGATCTGATCACCGACCCGTCGATCAACGCCTACATCCGCGACCTGGGCGAGCGCATCGCCGTGGCCAGCGACATGCCGGCCGGCGAGTTCCGCTTTTTCGTGGTCGATGACCCGCGCATCAATGCCTTTGCCATGCCCGGCGGCTATGTCGGGGTGCACAGCGGGCTGATCACCGCCGCGCGGGACGAGAGCGAGCTGGGGGCGGTCATCGCCCACGAACTCTCGCACGTCACCCAGCGGCATATCGCGCGGCGCGTGGCCGCCGCCCAGGAGACGAGCCTGCGCACCGCCGCGCTGGTGCTGGCCGGGCTCATCATCGGGTCCCAGAACCCCCAGGCGGGCATGGCCGCCGCCACCACCGGCATGGCGAGCAGCATCGACAGCCAGCTCGCCTACTCCCGCGATCACGAACGCGAGGCCGACCGGGTGGGCATGCGCATCCTCTCCCGCGCCCAGCTCAATCCCTCGGGCATGCCCGAATTCTTCCAGGTGCTCCTCGACGACAACCGCTATCGCTCCCAGCCGCCGGCGTTCCTGAGCACCCATCCGCTCACCCAGGCCCGGATCGCCGATGCCCGGGCGATGGCCGATGAATTGCGACCCGCGCAGGTGTTCGAGAGCCCCGATTTCGACTATGTGCGGGCGCGCCTCGCGGTCCTGGTGGCGGATAACCCGGATCAGGCACGCAATATCTTCCAGGCCCGGCTCGATTCCGACGCCACGGCCGGCAACCGCTACGGTCTGGCCACCGCGCTCGTGCACAGCGGCGATCCCGCGGGGGCGACGGACATCTTCGAGGGCCTGCTCGATGCCCGGGGCGAGCAGGACATGCTCTACCTCGGGCTGGCCGAGGCGGCACTGGCCGAGAACCGTGTCGATGACGCCCTCGGGCGGATCGACGCGGGACTGAGCCTGTTCCCGGACAGTATCGGGCTGCAGGTCACCCGGATCGATGTGCTCCTGCGCGAGGACGAGGCGCAGAAAGCCCTCGCGCTGACGCGCACGCTCACCCATGATCACCCCGAGGCGCCGGGTATCTGGGAGCTGCATGCCCGGGTGGCCAGCGCCGCCGCCGACCCGGCGGAATCGGCGCTCGCCATGGCCCACTACTACGCCGTGCAGGGCGATCTGCGCGCCGGCCTCTCACAACTGCGCCGGGTGGACCCGGCCAGTGCCAGCGCCAGCCAGCGCTCCCGCGCCAACGCCCTGCGCGATCGCTGGGAGTCGCGTCTCACTCCCCCCGGCTGAATGCCGCCGCCGGCACAGTGTTAGCATAGCCTCGGGTCAAGGGGAGGATGGATGGCCGGCAACGGGGCAAGCGATCAGGGGAACGCACGGGCGGCGGACTGGATGGCGTGGCTGCACGAACTCCAGGGCGACACCGATCTGCTCGGCGTGCGTGCGCTCCTCGCGCGCAGCGCCACGGCCCTGGATGAGGCGCGCACCCCCGCCGAGGCCGCCCAGCGCCTGATCGACGCCATCGAGGCGGAGCGCGAACAGCGCGAGGCCGGCGGCGAGCGCCTGAGCGCCCTGCTCGGTCAGTGGGCCGACACCCTGCGGGTCATCGGCCCCATGCTCCCGGACACCACCGCCGGCGACTTCCCCAGCCTCGGCCCCTATCCGCGCCAGCAGGCACAGGTCCGTGCCCTCGCCGAGCGCGCCGAGGCCTATCAGGCGGCGCTTGCCCGGCATCTCGACTCGGTGACCCGCCTCGCCGAGGACTGCACCGCCGCCTTCCGCGAGGAACTGGGCGTGGACCCGCTCGACCCGGAGACCTTCAGTGCGCGGTGGTCGGCCATCGCCGAGCCCCGCTACGAGGCCTGGCTCGCCGAACCCGACACCCAGGCGCGCATTGCCGAGCTGATCAATGCCTGGAGCCGTCTCGTGCAGACCTTCCGCGAGCTCGCCGACGAGCTGCTGGAGGGCATGGGTCTGCCCTCCGCCCGCGGCCTGGACGATCTGGCCGCCGAGCTGCAGCGCCAGCGTCGGCGCCGGCGCGAGGAAACCGCGGCGCTGCGCGCCGAGATCGCCGAGCTGCGTGCCGAGCTCCGCGGCGACGACGGGACCGCCTAGCCCACGCCATGAGCAGCACGGCCCCGCCCACCGATCTCCAGCGCGCGCTGACCCGCGCCGCGCGGCTGGGCGAGCGCACCGAGCCCACCACCGCCAGCGAGCCGGTCACCGAGACCGACAACGCCACCCTGCATCGCTACGGCGACCCGGCCCATCCGCCGCTCGTCATCGTCTACTCGCTGGTCAACCGGCCCGCCATCCTCGATCTGAGCCCCGAGCGCTCGGTGATCCGCCGGCTGACCGAGGGTGGCTACTGCGTCTACCTCATCGCCTGGCATCCGCCGGGCCTGGCGCGACGCTATCTGAGCCTCGCCGACTACATCCTGGGCGATATCGCCGATGCCGTGGCCTGGGTGAGCCGCCGGCATGCCGTTCCGCCCCACCTGCTCGGCGTCTGCCAGGGTGGCGTGCTGGCGCTCTGTCATGCGGCGCTGGCCCCCGCGAGCCTGCGCAGCCTCACCACCCTGGCCACCCCGGTGGACACCGGCACGGTCGACGACCGCCTCGCCGAGCTCGCCCGGCGCGTCGACTTCGACGACCTGGTCGCCGCCACCGGCAACGTCACCGGCCCCGGCCTCGCCACGGTCTTCGCCTGCCTCAAGCCGTTCGCCCTCGGCCCGCAGCGCTACGGCAGCCTGGCGGCACTCGCCGACGCCGACGACGCGGAGCTCGAGGCCTTCATGCGCATGGAGCGCTGGATGTATGACGGTCCGGATCTCGCCGGCCGGGCCTTCGCGGAGTTCGCCCGCGACATCTACCAGCGCAATGCCCTCGTCAATGATCGCCTGGTGCTGGATGGTCAGCCCGTGCACCTCGGCCGCGTCACCGCGCCGGTGTTCAATGCCTGGGCCGAACACGATCATCTCGTCCCGCCGGACGCCGCCCGCGCCATTGGCGATCAGGTCGCCGGGGCCTGCGAGACCCGGCGCATCCCCGGCGGGCATCTGGGTCTTTTCATCGGGAGCCGGGCCCACAAGACGCTCTACCCGGCCCTCATCGAGTGGTTAAGGAGTCAATAAGCCATGCGTCCCGTCACCGTTCTTGGCCTCTTTTGTGCCGACCTGATTGCCCGCACCCCGCGCATGCCCGTCTGGGGCGAGACCCTGCATGGCCGGGGCTTCAGCCTGTTGGCCGGCGGCAAGGGCTCGAACCAGGCCGTCGCCGCCGCCCGCCAGGGTGCCGAGGTCTCGTTCATCAGCCGCCTGGGCGACGATGCCTTCGCCCCCATCGCCCGCGAGCTCTACGCCCGCGAGGGCGTCGATGCCACCCATGTCGGCACCGATCCCGAGGCGGCCACCGGTACCGCCACCATCCTCGTGGATGACGAGCGCGGCGATAACGCCATTGTGATTGACCCGGGGGCCTGCGAGCGCCTCACCCCGACCGATATTGATGCCGCCGAGGCCCGGATCGCCGAGTCCGCAGTGTTCATCTCGCAACTGGAACTGCCGCTGGAGCTCTGCCAGTACGGCATCGCGCTGGCCCGCCGGCACGGCGTGCCGGTCATTCTCAACCCGGCCCCGGCCCGCGCGCTGCCGGCGGAGATGTTCCGGGGCATCGACTACCTCACGCCCAACGAGTCGGAGGCCGCCCTGCTCGTGGGCCATCCGGTGGAGACCGATGACCAGGTGAAGGCGGCGGCGGCCACCCTGCGCGGCCGGGGCGTGACCAATGTGCTGATCACCCTCGGCGAGCGCGGCGTCTACATCGATAGCGAGGCCTTCCAGGGCGTGGTCCCGGCCATCGCCGTGGACCGGGTCGTGGACACCATCGGCGCCGGCGATGCCTTCAACGGGGCGCTGGCGGCGGCGCTCGCCGAGGGCCTCGACCTGCCCACCGCCGCCCGTCGCGCCTGCGCCACCGCCGGACTGTCGGTCACCCGTTCCGGCGCAGCGCCCGCGGTCCCGACCCGGGCCGAGGTGGACGCGGTCCTGTCGCGCTAGCTGAAGACGGTCATCCGCGTGATGCGGTGCGTCAACGAAAGCGCTTGCGTCGGCTGGCACGGCCCATTACTTTGATCAATCACAACGATAGAGCGCCAAGAGGAGGAGCGGGTAAAGCGCACGGGTGGTGCAACCATCAGAAAGTGTGCAAGACCCCCGAATAAAGCACCCCGCCACGAGGGTGCACTTCCCTCGGGAGACCTGGTCTCCCATTTTTTCGCCCCGGATTGCTGCGCCGCATCACAGACCAGCCGGTCTTTCGATCAGAAGCTGCAGAACAGCGCGCCGTTCACCGGCAGGTTGGCGCCGTTGATATAGCCGGCGTCATCGGCGGTGAGAAAGCCCACGGTCCGGGCGATATCCTCCGGGCGGCCCATGTCGCCGGCCGGGATCTGGCCGATGATCGCCTCGCGGACCTTGTCCGGCATGGCATCGGTCATGCTCGTCTTGATGTAGCCCGGCGAGACCGTGTTGGCGGTCACACCCTTCGGGGCCCCTTCCTTGGCCAGCGCCATGGTGAACCCGTGCATGCCCGCCTTGGCGGCGGAGTAGTTGGTCTGGCCGAACTGGCCGGTCTGGCCATTGACCGAGGAGATGTTCACGACCCGGCCGAAGCCCTGCTCGCGCATGCTGGCGACGAACTGGCGGGTGACGTTGAACACGCCACTGAGGTTGATGTCGATGACCTGCTCCCAGTGCTCCGCAGCCATCTTGTGGAGGAAGGCATCGCGGGTGATGCCCGCCACGTTGACCAGGATCTCCACCTCGCCGAAGCGCGAGCGCACGTCCTCGGCCATCGCCACGCAGGCGTCATGGTCGCTCACATCGCACTGAACCCAGTGAGCATCAATGCCCTCGCCACGCAGCGTCTCGGCCCAGGCCTCGATATTCTCGGCCTCGGGGTCGACACAGGTGGTCACGACGCGGCGCCCGTCCGCGCCGAGCTGCCGGCAGATCGCCGTACCGATGCCGCCCTCTCCCCCGGTTACCAAAGCCAGTCGCTGCGTCATGTCCAACCTCCCAGTGTGCTTGTGCGTCGCACAACAAAATGTTGCGCAGCATCATAGAGAGGCATAAAGGAAGGTGTCAACGCAACATACAGAATGTTGCACAACGGAATAACCGCGCCGGCCGGCGCGATCCATCGAAAGAATGACCGGCACGCGGCCGGTCATTCTCAGTATCCGGAGACGGCCGGCGCCTAGCGTTTGCCGCCGCCGCGGGAGGATCCGCCGGCGGACCCGCCGCCGGTGCCACCCCCGGGCCCATCACCGTTGCCCTCGTCTTCCGAGCCGTCACCCTGCTCGGAACGGAAGCTGTCCATGGCCTGCTGCCACATCGACAGGTTCTGTTCGGTGATCTGCGAGAGGACCGCCATCGGGTTGCTGGCATCCATGAAGGTCCGGGCCCGCTCCCGCAGCGCCCGCTGCTGATCGGCCCAGAGCTCCATGCTCTTCTCGAGATAACTGGTGAGCAGACTCTGCATGTTGCCGCCGTAGGCACGGATGATCTGCGCCAGCAGCTCGCTGGAGAAGATCGGCTCGCCGCCTTCCTCCTCCTCGCTGATGATCTGCAGCAGGATGGTGCGCGTCAGGTCGGTGCCGGTCTTGGCGTCGACGACCTCGAAGTCGACACCATCGAGCACCAGCGCCTTGACATCCTCCAGCGTCACATAGCTGCTGATGGCCGTGTCGTACAGCCGGCGGTTGGGATACTTCTTGATCAGCCGCGTCTCAGCCATGGGTCTCTCCCCCGATTAGCGTTCCACCGCGAGCGCCACGCCCTGACCGCCACCAATGCACAGGGTCGCGAGACCGCGATGGACATCCCGGCGGCGCATTTCATGCAGCAGCGTGACCAGAATACGCGCACCGGATGCGCCGATGGGGTGACCGATGGAGATCGCCCCGCCGTTGACATTGACCTTGTCGGTATCCCAGCCCAGGGCCTTGTTCACGGCCAGGGCCTGGGCCGCGAAGGCCTCGTTGGACTCGATGAGCTCCAGATCATCCACCGTCCAGCCGGCGCGCTCGAGGCAGCGCTGGGTGGCGGGGATCGGGCCGCTGCCCATGATATGCGGCTCGACGCCGGCATTGGCGTAGGCCTTGATGCGGGCGATGGGCTCGAGGCCGAGCTCCCGGGCGCGGCTCTCCGACATCATCAGCACGACGGCCGCGCCGTCGTTGATGCCCGAGGCATTGCCGGCGGTGACCGTGCCTTCCTTGTCGAAGGCCGGGCGCATCTTCGCCAGCCCCTCGGCGGTGGTGCCGTGGCGCGGGAACTCGTCGGTGTCGAAGACCACCGGGTCGCCCTTGCGCTGCGGGATCTCCACCGGAACGATCTCGTCATCAAAGCGCCCGGCCTTCTGCGCGGCCTCGGCGTTCTGCTGGGAGCGCGCGGCGAACGCGTCCTGCTCCTCGCGGCTGATGTCGTATTCCCGGGCGAGATTCTCGGCGGTCACGCCCATGTGGTAGTTGTTGAAGATGTCCCAGAGACCATCCTTGATCATGGTGTCTTCCATCTTCCACGGGCCCATGCGCTGCCCGTTGCGGGAGTTGGGCAGGGCGTGCGGTGCCTGGCTCATCGACTCCTGGCCGCCGGCCAGCACGATGCCGGCATCGCCCATGGCAATCGCCTGGGTGGCCATGTGGGTGGCCTTCAGACCGCTGCCGCAGACCTTGTTGATGGTCATGGCAGGGGTGGTGACGGGCAGGCCGGCATTGATCGACGACTGGCGCGCCGGGTTCATGCCGCAGGCCGCGGTCAGCACCTGACCGAGGATGACCTCGTCGATGACCTCCGGCTCGACGCCGGCGCGGGAGAGCACGCCCTTGATGACCTGCGTGCCGATCTCCGATGCCGACAGTGCCGAGAGCGTTCCCCCGAAGCTGCCCACCGCGCTGCGTCCTGCTGCTGTTATGACCACGTCTTCCATAGAAACTACCTCCTCCACAACCGGATTCGCTGACTTTCTCTTACATCATACCAGCGCCGCGTCATTGCTGCTTTGCAACAACGACGCCCGCGCCGCCTCGACCAGGCGGCGGAACGCCACCGCCTTGGATTCGGTTTCCTCAAACTCCGCCCGACAGCGGGAGTCGACCACCACGCCGCCGCCAGCGCGGTAGTCCAGCCAGCCATCGCGGGCGGTCAGGGTACGGATGGCAATACTGGTATCCATCGCCCCGTCATGCCCGATATAGCCGATGGCCCCGCAGTAGACACCGCGCGGGCCCGCCTCGAGCTCGTCGATGATCTCCATGGCGCGCAGCTTGGGCGCCCCGGTAATCGAGCCACCGGGCAGGCAGTCGCGCAGCAGATCCGTGGCCCCGCGCCCCGCCGCCGGCCGCCCGGTCACGACACTCACCATGTGATGGACCGTGGCAAAAGACTCGAGCGCGAACAAGCGCGGCACCGTGACGGAGCCCGTCTCGCAGCCCCGGCCGAGGTCATTGCGCAGCAGATCCACGATCATCAGGTTCTCGGCCCGGTCCTTGGGGCTTTGCTGCAGCGCCGCGCGCACGGCGGCGTCCTCGGCGGGATCCGCCTCGCGACGCCGCGTGCCCTTGATCGGACAGGTCTCGACGACGCCGTCGCGGAGCTGCAGGAAGCGCTCCGGCGAGCCACTGAGGATCGGGCCGCCGGGCAGGTCGAGGTAGGCGGCGAAGGGGCCGCCGGCGCGGCCGCGGAAGTCGGCGTAGACCCCCAGGGGGTCGCCGCTGAAGGCCGCCCGCAGATGCCGGGCGAGGTTGACCTGGTAGCAGTCGCCGGCCCGCAGGTAGTGCTGCACGCGATCAAAGGCCCGGGCATAACCCTCCCGGCCGGGGGTCGCGTGGACATCGCTCTCCGCCCGCCAGGGGCCGGGGGCCGAGCACGGGCCGCAACGCAACCAGTCGGCCAGACCCGAGGGCGGCTCGCCAGCCAGCCAGGCGCGGCCCGCGCGGTGGTCCATGACCAGCGCCCAGTCGTAGAGGCCCACGGCCATCTCCGGCATGCCGGCATCCGACGGGGCCTGGCCCTGCAGGCGCCGGCCGAGCTCGTAGCCGAAATAGCCGATGGCGCCGCTGGCGAAGGGCGCCATACCCACCGGCCCATCGCCGAGGCGCGCCGCGAGCAGGGCCAGCGGGTCGCCGGTGCCCAGATCAGTGGCCGCCGCCGGCCGGAGCGGCGCCTGCGCACTGGCACCCGCCGGTATCCAGGCAGTCCGCCCGCCGCGGCTCACGAGCTGGCCCCGGGGCGCGGCACTCATGAGGCTGTAGCGCCCGCCGGCCGCCCCGTCCAGCCACACCGCCGCCGGCATGCGCTCGCGAAGCGCCGCAAAGGTGCCCACCGGATCGTCGGGGAGTGGGAGCGGGGTGTCGGCCATTGTGCCCTGCCATACCCGTCTGTGCGTGCTTAGTGGGCATGGTAATCTGCCCTCTTCGGAAAAACTATCGTCGCATCTTCTAACGAGGGGGACCATGGCAGGGCATAGCAAGTGGGCCAACATCCAGCACCGCAAGAAGGCCCAGGACGCCAAGCGCGGCAAGATCTTCACCAAGATGATCCGCGAGATCACCGTCTCGGCCCGCCAGGGCGGGGATGACCCGGACGCCAACCCGCGCCTGCGCCTCGCCGTCGACCGCGCGCTCGCGGTGAACATGCCCAA
>CAJXND010000053.1 GCA_913056385.1 uncultured Ectothiorhodospiraceae bacterium | reverse complement strand
GCCATCACCTCGGCGGCATGCGCGGCCTGCCACATGACCTTCTTCGGCACGCAGCCCACGTTCACGCAGGTGCCCCCAAGTCGGGCGGACTCGATGACCGCACAACGAGCCCCGTGTGCGGCGGCACGCCGGGCGGTGGCGATCCCGCCGCTGCCGCCGCCAATGCAAATCAGATCATAGTCGTCTTGCTCGCCGCTCATTCCCGGCTCCTGCTGTCGGTGAATGTCATCGCCATCATTCTGGCAGAGCCAGGGGCCACGGGCCTATCCGTCAGGCCCATGGCCCGTCGACTCCGGGTCAGGAGCCCGCCTTCGGATCGGACAGTGGTTCGGAATCCTGCTTCCGGCGGCCTCTCTCCTGCGCGCGTTCCGATGAACCCACCGGTGGATACTCGACCGTGCCATGCAGACGCTCGACCTGTTCCGGGGTGAGATAGGGGAAGGCAAGGGTGCCTTCCCTTCGCCATTCCGCCACGGCCTCCTCGGCCTGTGCCGTCCGCTCCTCATCCAGCCCGCCGTCCCGTGCCGTGTAGATCCGGCTCGATGGAACCGCAAAATCCGTTCCCGAGGCCTGGACGATACGCTTGATGTGGAAATTCACATCCTCACGGATCGCGTAGTAGTCGTTCCAGTCGCGGGTAAGCGCATAGATCCGAACGGTGATATCGAGTGACGAGACGCCATAGCCGACGAAGCGTACGCGGATCGTGGAATCCTCGATCCCGGGATGGGCATGCAGCATTTCGCGGATGCCGACGAGGACGTAGCGCAGCTGATCATCGGAGGTCTCATAGCGCAGGCCCAGCGCCGCCTCAATCAGCATGGTGTCACACCGTGCCCAGTTGACGATCTCCATGTCCACGAACTTGGCGTTGGGCACCGAGATCAGGGTCCGGTCGAGCGCACGGATCTGGGTCGAGCGGATCCCGACATCCTCAACCGTGCCACTCATGCTTCCGAATGTGCAGAAATCACCCACGCGCACGGGCTTGTCACTGAACAGGATCAACCCGCCGATCAGGTTTTCCAGGGTTGGCCGGGCAGCCAGCGCCACCGCAAGCCCCCCAACGCCCAGACCGGCCAGCAATGGAACGATATCAACACCCAGCCGTTCCAGACCGAAGGCAGCAACGCCGATGCTCGCGGCAATACCCAGGATGCCGGACAGAAGCCGCACCAGACTGGCGTCAAAACCTCGCCGCGACAGCGTCGGCGACGCCAGAATGGTGGTACCGAATGCCGTGGACAGCCGCCAGACCGCCCAGACGAGGAGGAGCAGCTCGGCCAGGCCGGCGATGAACAGAAGGTACTCCAGCGGCATGCCACTGAAGTTCAGGTCGTAGTCGACGAAGAGCGTTGCCCTGCGGGTCAGGAACGCGGCGATTAACGGAGCGGCAATCATGATCCACGCCGCCGGAATACCATCCGGATTGCGGCGTGCAGGCAGATCGAGAACCTTGAACACGAGCCAGCAGGCGAGGACCAGGGCGGCCAGCGTCAGACCGAATCCGCCCCACTGCCAGACGGTCTGCTCCATCAACATAAGCCCCGCCCAGCCGGGCAGATGCTCCACCACGTCCCCGATCACATGGGCCCCGGGGACCAGGTACCCCGGGCTGGAGATGTAGAAATCGTAAAACCCCGGCGTGATCCCGGCAGCGGGGAAATCCGCCAGAGCCAGCACCTCCGGATCCCGGTAGTCGAGATTGCGCAGCGACTCGTAGCTCTCCCGCAGAAGCTGGACCGTGTTCGCATCGAACAGAAAGCTCCCTGCATGGGGGCCTGACGGCATCCGCTCGATCTGGATACGGGTACCGGGCACGCGCCAGTGATAGTTCGCCCGGGGTGGCAGGTCCGCCAGATCGATTGCATCAGGGATCGTGTCGAGCCGTGGCAGGGGAATGCGGTCGAAGATTTCCTTCAGAAGCAGTGCCGCCTCGATTCCGGTGTCCCGTCGCAGGGCCTCCGGCACTTCCGACAGATCGAAGACCGAGACGGCCTGCTGGAGCTGATCGGTCGCGATCTCCTGCTGCCGTCGCGCCTCCTCCAGGGTGATCTGCGGTGGTTCGCTGTCGAGCATCCTCTCGGCCGACCGGGCGATCCGGTAGGCCCCTGTCATATTGCGAAGAAAGGCCTCCATCGTGTCGCGCGGGCTTGTGGTACGCACAACATGCAGGCGACTCGCGATTGTCTCCTGGGCCGGGGCGGTACTGTCCGAACCATCGATGTAGGCCTGATAGGCGTCCGCCTCACCATCGGGGCGGGGCACATCGCTGACCCGCTGATACAGATCATCCAGTTCCGCGATCGTGGCAGCATCGAACTTGAATTCATTCTGGTCGCGGCCGCTGGCAATGCGTCGCATGCGCAGTCGCGTGCCCGGCACGACCCAGCTGTCCAGACCTCTCTCCTGCACGGCAGCATGATCGGGCACCGTCGCCAGGGGCGGCATGGGGAGCCGCGCGATGACTTCACGGGCCATGAACAGACGTCGGATCTGCTCCTGCGTCGATGAGGCATAGGGCGTGGCTTCGAAATCGAAACTCTCGACCGCCGCGCGAAGGCGAGCCCGCTGTTCCGTCATTGGCGCCCCCGCCGCCCGGAGCGCGACAAGGGCATCAATGTTGCGCAGAAAACTGTCAAGCGAGGCACGCGGGCTGTAATTGTCCACCGCGAGCAGGGGGTCGGATGACGCGTCCTGCGCCCGGCCCGTATCGGGCAGCAGCGCTGCGAGGGGCAGCAGCAGGAGCCAGGCGAATACGATCCGCGCCGGCAGATGCGCCACGTTGGTCATGCGTTTTCCATCCGTCTGGCTGCTCCCTGCATCCCGAAAGCCTTACATTATTAACGCGGGGGGATGGGCCCGTCGAACTTCCGGCCAGCGATCCGGCTCGAATGACCGGGGGTTCATCGACTACCCTGATCACCACCCGACACGGGGAGCTTCCCCACCGACGCACGGAGCACAACGGCACCATCATGACCAATCCATTGCTCGCCGATTCCGGCCTGCCGCGCTTCTCGGAGATCCGTCCCGAGCACATCCAGCCGGCCGTGGAACAGGTACTCGCGGATAATCGCGCCGCCATCGCCGAAATCACCGCCGATGCCGCACCGCACACCTGGCAGAGCCTGGTCGCACCGCTCGAGCGGCTCGAAGACCGGCTCGAGAAAGTCTGGTCGCCGGTGTCGCACCTCAACGCCGTCATGAACACCGAGGCCCTGCGCGAGGCCTACAACGCCTGCCTGCCTCTGCTGTCGGCCTATCACACCGAGATGGGCCAGAACGCAGCACTCTACGGCGCCTTTCGCGAGCTGCGCGAGAGTGACGGCTACGAGCGCCTCGAACAGGACCAGCGCCAGACAGTGGACAATGCCCTGCGCGATTTCGAGCTGGCCGGCGTTGGCCTCGAGGACGAAGCCAAGCAGCGTTACGCGGGGATCGCCGCCCGCCTCGCCGAGCTGTCATCGACGTTCCAGGAACACCTGCTCGATGCCACCGATGCCTGGCATCACGACACCACCGATGTCGATGAACTGGCCGGCATCCCCGAGAGCGCGCTGGGCGTCATGAAGCAGAATGCCGAGCAGGCCGGTGCCGAGGGCTGGCGCATCAGTCTGGATATGCCGGTGGTGCAGGCGGTGCTCGCTCATGCCCATAATCGGGAACTGCGGCGCGAGGTCTATGAAGCGTTTACCACCCGGGCGTCGGATACCGGGCCGCAGGCGGGTCGCTGGGACAACCACCCGATCATGGCCGAAATCCTCGACCTCCGGCAGGAGCAGGCCGAGCTCCTGGGGTATCCGAATTACGCCGAGCTCTCGCTGGCTCCGAAGATGGCCGACTCCGCCGCGCAGGTCATCACCTTTCTCGAGGACCTCGCCGAACGCGCCAGGCCCGTAGCCGAGCAGGAGTATGCCGAGCTGCTCGCCTTTGCCCGAGAGCATGACGGCACTGAGGCGCTCGAGGCCTGGGATGTCGGCTATTACAGCGAGCGACTGCGCGAGGCCCGCTACCAGCTCTCGCCCGAGGATCTGCGCCCGTGGTTCCAGGCCGACCGCGTCATGGCGGGCCTGTTTGCCGTGGTCGAGCGGCTCTTCGGCATTCATATCGTCGAGCGCGACGACATCGAGACCTGGCATGAGGATGTGCGCTTCTACGAAATCCACGACGGCGGGGGGGATCTGCGGGGGCAGTTCTACACGGATCTCTACGCCCGTGCCCACAAACGTGGTGGCGCGTGGATGGCCACGGCCCGCGGTCGCATGGCCCACGACGGCCAGCCGCAGACGCCAGTGGCGTTCCTGACCTGCAATTTCACGCCGCCCGTGGGGGGCAAACCGGCGCTCATCACCCACAGCGAGGTCGAGACGCTGTTCCACGAGTTCGGCCATGGCCTGCACCACATGCTCACGCGGGTGAACGCCGCCAGCGTGGCCGGCATCAATGGCGTGGCCTGGGACGCGGTGGAACTGCCCAGCCAGTTCCTCGAGAACTGGTGCTGGGAGCGCGAGGCCCTGGATCTGTTCGCCCGTCACCACGAGACCGGCGAGCCGATTCCGGAGGATCTTTTCCAGCGCATGACCGCATCACGCAATTTCCAGGCCGCCATGCAGATGGTCCGCCAGCTCGAATTCTCGCTGTTTGACCTGCGGCTGCATGTCGAGCACGACCGGGCGGCCGGGGAGCGGATCTTCGCGCTGCTCGAGGAAGTCCGCGATCAGGTCGCGGTGGTCCGGCCACCGGCCTTCAACCGCTTCCCCAACAGCTTTGCGCACATCTTTGCCGGCGGATATGCGGCGGGCTACTACAGCTACAAATGGGCCGAGGTGCTCTCGGCGGATGCCTTCGCGCGGTTCACCGAGGAGGGCATCTTCAACCCCGTCACCGGCCGGGCCTTCCTCGAGCACATCCTCGAGAAGGGCGGATCGGAGGACGCCGCCAAGCTCTTCCGCGACTTCCGCGGCCGCGAGCCGAGCATCGAGCCGCTTCTGCGTGCCAGCGGACTGGCTGCCTGAGCGCGCCCGGCCATCCCCGGATCCGATTGGATCCCGGGGGGCCACGCTTGTTGGCGGTGGCCACAGCCATGTCGAGGTGTTGCGGCGGTTCGGCCGGCGCCCCGTATCAGGCGCCCGACTGACCCTGATTTCCCGGGATCGGCACACGCCCTACTCCGGCATGCTCCCGGGCTACGTGGCAGGCCACTATAACTGGGCGGACGTGCACATCGATCTGGTGCCGCTGGCGGCGTTTGCCGGCGCGCGCTTTATTCAGGACAGCGCCACCGGCCTGGACCTCGAGTCCCGGATCCTGCATTGCGAGAGCGGCCGGGACATTCACTGGGAGCGGCTGTCCATCAACACCGGCTCCACGCCGAGCATTGCGGCACCCGGCGCCGTCGAACACGCCATGGCGGTTAAACCGATCCACCGCTTCAACGATCGCTGGCTGGCTTTGCTGGCACGGGTTCGCACCGGCGCTGGGCGGCTTCGGATCGCCGTGGTCGGTGGCGGGGCCGGCGGCGTGGAGCTGCTGCTGGCGATGCAGCACCGTCTTCGCGGCGAATGCCGGGCGCTGGGACGGGATCCGGATACGCTCGTTTTCGCGCTCTTCACGCGTGGCCGTCATATCCTGCCCACCCACGCGGCCTCGGTGCAGCGGCGCTTCCTCCGTGTGCTGACCGAACGCGGCGTGGAGCTGCACTGCGGGCAGGCCGTGCGTGGCGTCAATGAGACCGGGCTGGAGACCATCGACGGACGCCATCATCGTGCCGACGAGGTCATCTGGGTCACCGGCGCCAGCGGACCTGAATGGCTGCGGGAAAGCGGTCTGGCGCTTGATCCACAGGGCTTCATTCAGGTCCGGGACAGTCTTCAGAGCATCACGGACCCCGCAGTCTTTGCAGCAGGCGATATCGCCAGCATGATCCATCATCCACGCGAAAAGGCCGGCGTGGTCGCTGTACGGCAAGGCCCACCGCTCGCCGACAACCTGCGTCGGTCGCTGACCCGGCGTCCGGTCCGACCCTGGCGCCCGCAACGCCGCTGGCTGGCACTGATCAGTACCGGCAATCAGTACGCGGTGGCCTCCCGGGGCGCATCCGGTGCCGAGGGTCGATGGCTCTGGCATTGCAAGGACTGGATCGACCGGCGATTCATGCGGCGCTATCGCATGGATCGCGATTGAACGACACCGTGGACGGCGCACGGAACCTGTCGCTGCAACAAGCGCCATCAGCCAGTACAATCGGCGGACTGATCATCAAGCCAGCCGGAGGGCGCTCGTGAAGCTCGCCTCGTGGAACGTCAACTCGCTCAACGTCCGTCTGCCGCAGGTCCTGGACTGGCTTGAAACCATGCAACCGGATGTCGTCGGGCTGCAGGAAACCAAGCTCATCGACGAAAAATTCCCGGTCGAGGCCGTTCGCGAAGCGGGCTATGAGGTGGCCTTTTCGGGTCAGAAGACCTACAACGGCGTGGCGGTGCTGGCCCGTGCGCCGCTCGAGGAGATCGTCCTCGACATTCCGGGATTCGAGGACCCCCAGCGACGAGTCCTCGCCGCCACCATCGACGGGCTGCGTTTCATCAACCTGTACGTCCCCAACGGCAAGGCGGTCGGTACCGACAAGTACGACTACAAACTGGCCTGGCTCGCGCATCTGCGCGACTGGCTGCGCGATGAGCTTGATGCCCATGAACGCGTTGCGGTGGTCGGTGATTTCAACATTGCGCCAGCCGACGCCGATGTCCACGACCCGGCCGAGTGGGAAGAGCAGATCCTCTGCTCCACCCCCGAGCGCGAGGCCCTCGCCACCATTCTGGGCCTTGGCTTCACGGACACCTTCCGTCGCTTCGAGCACCCGGCCGGCACCTTCTCGTGGTGGGATTACCGGATGAATAACTTCAAGCGCAATCGCGGCCTGCGCATTGATCTTATCCTGACCAGCCCGGCACTCACCGAAATGCTCGAGCACAGCCATGTGGATGCCTTGCCGCGGGGCTGGGAACGGCCGTCCGATCACGCCCCCGTCGTTGCCGAGTTCCGTAGCGCCTGAGCGGCGCCCGGACCCACCAGGAGCGCCCATGCAATACCGCGATCTGCGCGATTTCATTGACCAGCTGGAGTCCCGTGGCGAGCTGAAGCGAGTCACGGCCGAGGTCGATCCCAACCTCGAGATGACCGAGATCTGCGACCGCACACTCCGCCGCGGGGGTCCGGCCATTCTGTTCGAAAACCCCACGGGACACTCGATGCCGGTGCTGGGCAACCTGTTCGGGACACCCGAACGAGTGGCGCTCGGCATGGGGGCCGAGAACGTTGATGCCCTGCGGGAAATCGGGGAGCTGCTGGCCTTCCTGAAGTCGCCGGAACCACCCAAGGGCATGCGTGACGCCTGGCAGAATCTGCCCGTCTTCCGCAAGGTCCTGGACATGGCGCCCAAGGTCCGGCGCAGCGCGGCCTGCCAGAAAAACGTCATCGAGGGCGACGACGTCGATCTGGGCCGGCTGCCCATTCAGACCTGCTGGCCCGGCGATGCGGGACCGCTGATCACCTGGGCCCTCGTCATTACCCGGGGTCCCGGGCAGAAACGCCAGAACCTGGGCATCTACCGCCAGCAGGTCATCGGCCGGAACCGGGTCATCATGCGCTGGCTCTCCCATCGCGGCGGCGCGCTGGACTTTCGCGACTGGCAACAGGCCCATCCGGGTGAACCCTTCCCGATTACAGTCGCCCTGGGGGCCGATCCGGCCACACTGCTCGGCGCCGTCACTCCGGTGCCCGACAGCCTGTCGGAATATGCCTTTGCCGGTCTGCTGCGCGGCAGTCGCACGGAACTGGTCAACTGCATCGGCTCCGACCTGCAGGTGCCGGCATCCGCGGAGATCGTCCTCGAGGGCCACATCCATCCCGACGACATGGCACCGGAAGGCCCCTTCGGCGACCATACCGGCTACTACAACGAGGTGGACGACTTCCCGGTATTCACTGTCGACCGGATCACCCACCGCGACGATCCGATCTACCACAGCACCTACACCGGCCGGCCGCCGGACGAACCCGCGGTACTGGGCGTGGCACTGAACGAGGTGTTCGTCCCCATCCTCCAGCGCCAGTTCCCGGAGATCGTCGACTTCTATCTGCCGCCGGAGGGCTGCAGCTATCGCATGGCCGTGGTCACCATGCGCAAGCAGTACCCCGGGCATGCCAAGCGCGTCATGATGGGTGTCTGGTCCTTCCTTCGGCAGTTCATGTACACGAAATTCATCATTGTCACCGACGATGATGTGAACGCGAGGCGCTGGGAAGATGTCATCTGGGCGATGACCACGCGCATGGACCCCGCCCGGGATACCGTCATGGTGGAGAACACGCCGATCGACTACCTCGATTTCGCTTCTCCGGTCTCGGGACTGGGATCAAAGATGGGCATGGATGCCACCAGCAAGTGGCCGGGTGAGACCGACCGTGAATGGGGCCGGGCGATTCAAATGGACCCGGCGGTGAGCGCGCGCGTGGACCAACGCTGGCCCGATCTGGGCATTGACGGAGACAGCCGATGACGCACCGCGTACGGATCGCCGACAGCGATCATGCCTTCGACGTCGAAGAGGGGGAGAGCGTGATCGACGCCGCCCTGCGGGCAGGGCTCATGCTGCCCTACAGCTGCCGCAGCGGGACCTGCGGCACCTGCATGGGCGATGTCGTGGAGGGCAGCATCGCCTATCCGAACGGATTGCCCTCGGCCATCAACAGCGATCAGGACAGCGCCGGCAAGGCACTGTTCTGCCAGGCCCGCCCCGCCAGCGATCTGGTCATCCGCGTCGCTGAAGTCCGCGACGCCGGCGATATCCGGCCCCGGCGACTCCCGGCGCGGGTGGAGCGTATCGAGGAATGTGCACCCGACGTGCGCCGTCTGTTCCTCAAGCTGCCCCGGGACAAGCGGCTGCCCTTCCTGGCCGGGCAGTACATCGACTTCCTGTTGCGTGGCGGCCAGCGACGGAGCTTTTCGCTGGCCAACGCACCCCATGACGACGAACGCCTCGAACTGCATATCCGGCATCTGGCCGGCGGGGTCTTCTCCGGCCACGTATTCAACGACATGCGCGAGGGGGCACTGCTGCGTTTCGAGGGACCGCTGGGCAATTTCTTCCTGCGCGAGGACAGCGACCGGCCGATGATCCTGATGGGTGGCGGCACCGGATTCGCACCCATCAAGGGGATCGTCGAGCATGCCCTCGCCATCGGCGTGAATCGGCCAATGCATATCTACTGGGGCGCCCGTGCCCGACCGGACCTCTATCTCGACCCCCTGCCCCGGACGTGGGCGGAGCAGCATCCGCACATCACCTACACGCCGGTTCTCTCCGAACCGGCGGAGTCCGGTGGCTGGACGGGCGCTACGGGATTCGTGCACCAGCAGGTGGTCAACGACCACTCCGACCTCGGCGGTTTTGACGTGTACATGAGCGGACCACCGCCAATGATCAACGCGGCCCGGGAGGCATTCACCGATGCCGGTCTGCCGATGGATCAGCTGTATTATGATTCTTTCGAGGCGGCGCCGGAATGACCGCCATAACGGCGACCCGGGAGACGGAGCAATGCCCATGAACCTGTCCAGAACCATCGCCGTGCTGCTGCTTGCACTCCTGCTGGCGGGCTGTGCCAGCAGCGGCAATCAGGCCGCCAATGACCCCCTCGAGGGCTTCAACCGGGGGGTCTACGCGTTCAACGAGGAACTCGACACCTACGTTATCGGGCCGGCAAGCCAGGGCTGGACCCGGGTCACATCGCAGGATGTCCGGAACAGCGTCGGCAACTTCTTCAACAACCTCGAATCGCCCGGCTACATCCTCAATGACCTGCTGCAGGGCAAGCCGGGGGGCGCCGGCAAGGAAACGGTGCGTTTCGTGGTCAACAGTACGGTTGGCATTCTCGGCTTCTTCGACCCGGCCGAAGCCTGGCTCGGCATAGAGGGACGGCCGGAGGATTTCGGTCAGACTCTGGGCAAGTGGGGCGTCGACTCGGGCCCCTACCTCGTTCTGCCGCTTTTCGGGCCCTCCAGCCCGCGCGATGCAACCAGCTACCCGGTGGCCTACTACACCAACGTTCTCACCTACGTTGCGATCGATACATTGACGTTCGGCACGCTCACCGCCCTGAACATCGTCAACAGCCGGGCGGAACTGGAGGGCGCGGCACGCTTCCGCGACGATGCCGCGATCGACCCATATGTCTTCACGCGCTCGGCCTATCGCCAGTTTCGCCGTAACGCCGTGCACGATGGCAACCCCCCGATGGAGGATGATCCCTACTCGGATTTCCTCGAGGACATGGATGCCAATCCGGATATCTAGTGCGGATGCGCCGGCGGATCGTCGGCATCACTTGCGGCGAGCCGCTCCAGGCGTTGCCTGAGGGGACTGCGGCGGGGAAAATGCGCGCGCAGGAAGGCCATCTGGTCCGCCAGGATCCGTCGTCCCTGGAGATAGACATACTCGGCGTGGGTCGGCGCGAAAGGCACCGCGAGGAGTTGCATCCCGGCCTGCTCGGGGGTGCGGTTTCCCTTCAGGTTGTTGCAGCGCTTGCAGGCGGTCACGACATTGGTCCAGGTGTCGACCCCGCCGCGACTGATGGGTTTGATGTGGTCCCGCGACAACTCCCGGACGCGCCGGCTCTCCCCGCAGTACAGGCACATATGATCATCGCGCCGGAACAGCGTGGTGTTGTTCAGCGGCGGTCGGTAGCCGGGGTTGCCCTTGAGCGAAGCCTGCATGGCCCCGGCGGTGGCAATAATGGAGTTGACGTCGATCACGCTGCGGCGGCCGGTGCGAGCGCTGTAGCCACCGCGGATCCGGTACAGCCGCCGACCGCAGGTATACGACACCTGGCCAAGATGATAGAGCCGGACCGCGTCCTGGTAGGTAATCCACTCCAGTGGCATCCCCGATACATCGGTCCGCAGGATATGATGCTGCAGCGTTATCACGCCGTTAGCCCTCGTATCACGCGCCGGAAT
>CAJXND010000052.1 GCA_913056385.1 uncultured Ectothiorhodospiraceae bacterium | reverse complement strand
CGAGCAGGCCGATGGCCAGTAGAATCAGGGCAAAGCGCTTCATGGAACCCGTTTCCGAATCTGTGGGCAATGCGCCTAGTCTAGAGAAAAGCACGGGCAGCGCCCAGCGCCACGAGGGATCCGGGGCAAGGCAATGAGCAGCGAAATGAATGACAGGCAGGACGGCACCCGGGTCGATGACACGGCGATGGTGCCCGAGGCCGCCGCCGGGCGGCGACTCGATGCGGTGATCGCCGAGCTCTTCCCGGCGTTCTCCCGCTCGCGACTGCAGCGCTGGCTGAAGGACGGCGCGCTGACGGTGGATGGTGCCTCGCCGCGGGGCCGCACGCCGGTGCGGGGCGGCGAGCAGGTGGTGATCCGGGCCGAGCTGCCGGCGGAGGGCCCGGTCTCCGCCGAGCCCATTGCCCTGGATATCGTCTTCGAGGACGAGGCGCTGCTGGTGGTCAACAAGCCCGCGGGGCTGGTGGTGCATCCCGGCGCGGGCAACGCCGACGGCACGCTGCAGAACGCCTTGTTGCATCACGACTCCCGCCTGCATGCCGTGCCGCGGGCGGGCATCGTCCACCGGCTGGATCGCGAGACCACCGGGTTGATGGTGGTGGCGAAGACGCTGGCGGCCCACGCCGACCTGGTCGAGCAGCTTCAGGCCCGGGCCGTCGGGCGGGAATACCTCGCCGTGGTGGTCGGGACGTTCACCGCCGGTGGTCAGGTGGACGCGCCCATCGGCCGGCATCCGCGGGATCGGCTGCGTATGGCGGTGCGGGAGGGCGGCAAGCCGGCGGTTACCCACTACCGGGTGGAGGCGCGTTTTGCCGCCCACACCCTCCTGCGATGCCGACTGGAGAGCGGCCGGACGCATCAGATCCGTGTGCACATGGCCACCATCCGGCACCCGCTGGTCGGCGATCCGCTCTATGGCGGGCGGCTGGCGGTGCCGTCGCAGGCGGGTGAGCTGGCCGATGTCCTGCGGGGTTTTCATCGCCAGGCCCTGCATGCCGAGACCCTCACGCTGACCCACCCGGTGAGCGGCGAGACCCTGAGCTGGTCCGTCGCGCCGCCGGCGGATTTCGAACGGTTGTGCGCGGCGCTCCGCACCCATCAGCGCGCCATGGCCGATGCCGAGGCCGACGACGGCCGCTGGCGGCCTTGAGCGATCAATGAACGACGCGTTGAGCGACATTGAGATCCTCCGGCCGGACTGGGATCTCCCCGTCCAGGCCGGCTTTACCACCCGTCCCGGTGGAGCCAGTCTACCGCCCTACGACGCCCTCAACCTCGCCCTGCACGTGGATGACGATCCGGCACGGGTGCGCGAGAACCGCCGGCGGCTCGTCTCGCAGGCCGGGCTATCCGAGCAGCCTCGCTGGGTTGCCCAGGTGCATGGCATGCGGGTGGTGCATGCCGATGAGGTCGAGCGCGATGTGACCGAGGCCGATGCGGTGTGGACCGATCAGCCGGGCGAGGTCTGTGCCGTTCTGGTGGCCGACTGCCTGCCGGTCCTGCTGGCCGATCGCGCCGGTGGCTGCGTGGCCGCCGTGCATGCCGGCTGGCGGGGACTCGCCGCCGGGATCCTCCAGCAGACCCTGGCGACGCTGCCGGTGGCGGCCCGGGATCTGGCCGCCTGCATCGGCCCCTGCATCGGATCCGAGGCCTATGAAGTGGGCCCCGACGTCATCGAGTCGATAAAGCGCAGGGATATCCAGCCCGTCCATCACCCGTCCCGGCGGGCAAGAGACCGCTTCCAACTGGACCTCGCGGCAACCGCCCGCGACATGCTCGCGAGTGCCGGTGTCGCCGACATCCGCCGGTTCGCTCACTGCACCCACCGTGATCCCGCCCGCTTTTTCTCCTACCGCCGCGATGGCGTCACCGGGCGTATTGCGGGGTATATCGCGTGTGAGCCGAACGGCCCAGGTCCGCACGGCATGCGCCGGTGAGCGCCGGGCGCCCCCATTGCAAATCGGCCGGCCATCCCCATATCTCCCGGTAAGCGTATTCACCGATTACCGAAGGAGTCTGTCCCATGCGAATGGACAAACTGACCACCAAATTCCAGATGGCGCTGGCCGAGGCGCAGTCCCTCGCCGTTGGCCGTGACAACCAGATGATCGAGCCCGAGCACCTCACGCTCGCCATGCTCGACCAGGAGGGCGGCGGCGTACGCCATCTCCTCCAGCAGGCCGGCGTCAACGTCAATCTGCTGCGCTCGCAGCTCGGCGAGGCGGTGGACCGTCTGCCCACGGTCTCCGGCACCGGCGGCGAGGTGCATGTCAGCAACGACCTGAACCGGCTGCTGAACCTCACCGACAAGCGCGCCCAGAAGCGTGGCGACAGCTATATCTCCAGCGAGCTCTTCCTGCTCGCCGCCGTCGACGACGGCAAGACGAAGGTGGGCGAGGCGCTCAAGCATGCCGGGGCCAACAAAGAGGCGCTGGAGAAGGCCATTGACGATACCCGCGGCGGGGAGAACATCGACGACCCCAATGCCGAGGATCAGCGTCAGGCGCTGGAGAAGTACACCATCGACCTCACCGAACGCGCCGAGCAGGGCAAGCTCGACCCGGTGATCGGTCGCGACGAGGAGATCCGCCGGACCATTCAGGTGCTGCAGCGGCGGACCAAGAACAACCCGGTGCTGATCGGCGAGCCGGGCGTGGGCAAGACCGCCATCGTCGAGGGGCTGGCGCTGCGCATCATCAACCAGGAGGTGCCCGAGGCGCTCAAGCAAAAGCGTGTGCTCTCGCTCGACATGGGGGCCATGGTGGCCGGCGCCAAGTACCGCGGCGAGTTCGAGGAGCGCATGAAGGGTGTGCTCAAGGATCTGGCCAAGCAGGAGGGCGAGATCATCCTGTTCATTGATGAGATCCACACCATCGTCGGCGCCGGCAAGGCCGAGGGCTCGATGGACGCCGGTAACATGCTCAAACCCGCGCTCGCCCGCGGCGAGCTGCACTGCATCGGCGCCACCACGCTGGATGAGTACCGCACCAACATCGAAAAGGATGCCGCCCTCGAGCGCCGGTTCCAGAAGGTGCTGGTGGATGAGCCCAGTGTCGAGGACACGGTCGCCATCCTGCGTGGGTTGAAGGAGCGCTACGAGGTGCATCACGGCGTCGAGATCACCGACCCGGCGATCGTCTCGGCGGCGACGCTCTCGCAGCGCTATATCACCGACCGCAAGCTACCGGACAAGGCCATCGATCTGATCGACGAGGCCGCCAGTCGGATACGCATCGAGATCGACTCCAAGCCCGAGGCCATGGACCGGCTCGAGCGCCGGCTCATCCAGCTCAAGATCGAGCGTGAGGCCCTCAACAAGGAATCCGACGAGGCCTCGAAGAAGCGGCTCGCCACGCTGGAGGACGAGATCACCGAGATCGAGCGCGAGTACAACGAGATGGAAGCGGTCTGGAACGCCGAGAAGTCGGCGGTGGAGGGGGCGACGGGGCTCAAGGAGGCTCTGGAGCAGGCCCGCCAGGAGCTGGATACCGCCCGTCGGGCGGGGGATCTCACCCGCATGTCGGAGCTCCAGTACGGCCGCATCCCGGCGCTCGAGCAGCAGCTCGAGGCCGCCACGCAGGCCGAGCACAGCCAGGAGATGCAGCTCCTGCGCAACTCGGTGACCGAGGAAGAGGTGGCGGAAGTCGTCTCGAAGTGGACGGGCATCCCGATCACCAAAATGCTCGAGGGCGAGCGCGACAAGCTGCTGCGCATGGAAGAGGCGTTGGGCGACCGGGTGATCGGTCAGGCTGAGGCGGTGCAGGCGGTCTCGGATGCCATCCGCCGCTCCCGCGCCGGACTCTCCGACCCCAACCGGCCCAACGGCTCGTTCCTCTTCCTCGGGCCCACGGGTGTGGGCAAGACCGAGCTCTGCAAGGCGCTCGCCACCTTCCTCTTCGACACCGAGGAGGCGATGGTGCGCATCGACATGTCGGAGTTCATGGAAAAGCACTCCGTGGCGCGGCTGATCGGCGCACCGCCGGGGTACGTCGGTTATGAGGAGGGCGGCTATCTGACCGAGGCAGTGCGCCGCAAGCCGTACTCCGTGCTGCTGCTCGACGAGGTGGAGAAGGCCCATGCCGATGTCTTCAATATCCTGCTGCAGGTGCTCGACGATGGTCGGCTCACCGACAGCCACGGCCGGACGGTGGACTTCCGCAACACGGTGATCGTCATGACCTCCAACCTCGGCTCGCACCTCATCCAGGAGCATGCCGGCGAGGCGCAGTACGACGAGATGAAGCGCGAGGTGATGGGCGTGGTCAGCCAGCACTTCCGGCCGGAGTTCATCAACCGCGTCGATGACGTGGTGGTGTTCCATCCGCTGGAGCGCGACCAGATCCGCCGCATCACCGAGATCCAGGTGCGGTATCTCTCCGAGCGGCTGCGCGAGCGGGAGATGGCGCTGGAGCTCACCGATGCCGCACTGGATGTCATCGGCGAGGCCGGGTTCGATCCGATCTACGGCGCCCGTCCGCTGAAGCGGGTGCTCCAGCAGCGGGTCGAGAACGTCCTCGCCCAGCGTATCCTCGGCGGCGAGTTCAGCCCCGGCGACCGCATCCGCGTGGACGCCGTGGGCAGCGGCGAGGCCAGCGAGCTGCGCTTCGAGCGCATCAGCGAACCGGTGGTGGCGTAGCGCCACCGCCGGTGTTCATGCCCCGGTCATCTTGCTGGGGCATGACGAAATGACTATGATCATGACTATGGTCACTAAAGAGACTTCACACTCCATCCAAGCGTCCGAGTTCAAGGCAAAATGTCTTGCCCTGATGGACGATGTCGCGAAAACCGGTGAGACCTGGGTGGTGACGAAAAACGGGCGTCCGGTTGCCGAGCTACGCCCCTATTCCGGCGGACGTGTCCCGACACCATTCGGTCTCCACCCTGCGCTGCAAATCCACGGTGACGTGATATCGCCGCTGGGCGACGATCTGTGGAAGGCAATGGATTGATTCTGGATACCCACACGCTCCTGTGGATTGATCGTGATGATCCTAGTGTCGGGGCAGAGACCCGCCAGCAGGTTGAAGCTGCATGGCGGTCCGCCTGGGTGGGGGTGAGCGCGATCAGCTTCTGGGAAGTCGCCATGCTGGCGGAGCGTGGGCGCGTTGCCCTGTCGGTCGCGCCTGAGCAGTGGCGAGCGGACTGGCTGAAAGCGGGGCTTGTCGAAATCCCGATTGACGGAACGCTTGCCCTTCATGCCTGCCAACTGCAGGGCTTTCATCGTGACCCGGCTGACCGGTTCATCGTCGCAACCGCGTTGTCGCGGGGTACGCCACTGGTTAGCGCTGACCGGCAGATCCTGGACTGGGCAGGTGATCTGGACCGGATTGACGCCAGGGTCTAGCGCTTCAACGTCACCGCCCAGGACGCACTACGCGCCGGTCCGGGGGCTTGATATTGAGGTCTTCCAGCCAGCGGCCTAGCCATTCACCCAGCGAATCACGGTATCGAGGGCGCGGCTCGACAGGACGCGCTTGAAGGCCTTGAAAAGGTGCGTGGGCACGGTGACGTGGTAGCGCGGCTTGGGGTTGATGGACTCGACGGCGAGGATCAGTTTCTGTGCGACCGCCTCGGGGCCGAGGGTGAACGGCGGCTCGCCGTCGCCCTCCAGCCGGTCGATCACCGCCTGATAGGTGTCGTGGTGGACGCTGGTGTCGACGTCCACCCAGCGCTTGAACTTCGCCCAGCCATTGGCCCGAAAGCGACTGGTGACCGGCCCGGTCTGGATGAGCACCGCCTCGATGCCGCTGCCGCGCAGCTCCTGGCGCAGCGTGTCGGTCAGCCCTTCCAGCGCGTACTTGGTGGCGTTGTAGGCGCCGCGCCAGGGCAGGGCAATGAACCCGAGCACCGAGCTGTGCTGAACGATCCGCCCCCAGCCCTGCGCCCGCATGGCCGGGAGCACCGCGCGGGTGACGGCATGGGCGCCAAAGACATTGGTCTCGAACTGCTCGCGCATGGCCTCACGGGGCAGGTCCTCGAGTGCGCCGGGCTGGCCAAAGCCGGCGTTATTGAAAACGGCATCGATCCGGTGATCGGTGCGCGTCAGCAGGGTGTCGACGGCCTGCTTGAGGCTCGTATCGTCGTTGACGTCGAGGACCAGCGCATCGTCCAGGCCGTCGGTGATCAGTGTCTCGACATCGGCCGGGTCGCGGGCCGTGGCGAATACCCGCCAGCCGCGTTTCTGAAGGGCGAAGGCGCAGTGGCGGCCGATGCCGGTCGAGCAGCCGGTGATGAGAATCACGGGGGCGTTGGTCTGTGCCATGGTCAGCGTTTTGCGGGCCTCGCGGGGTTGCGCTAGGCGCCGGTCCCCGTGAGCGCCAGATCATTGTTCGTCAGCGCCTCGCCGCCGTCCGCCGTCACCCGCACGGTGTTGCTCATGCCGATGCCCCATTCCCCGGGGATGCGCAGCATGAGCGGCAGGTGGAAGACCATGTTCTCGACGAACTCGCGCTCGACCCCTCGGGCGATGTAACCCGAGGCCTCCACCCACGAGGGCGGGAACTGGATACCCACCGTGTAGCCGTAGACCCCCGAGAAAAACGCCCGCTCCGCCATCGGCGCCAGGGCCTGATCGGCGGCGGCCGCCGCGGCGTCCATGGTGATCCCCGGGCGCATGTTCGCGGTGAGCGCCTCGTAGATATCCCGGATCACGCCGGCCGTGCGGCGCATTTCATCGGTCGGGGTGCCGGCCACCCGGGTGCGCATCATCGGGGCGGTGTAGCGATGCCAGGCCGCGCCGAACTCCAGGAACACCGGATCCCCCTCGGCCACGGTATGCCGCTGGTGATTGCAGTGAATGACGCTCGAGCGCCAGCCGGCGGTGACGATGGGCTGCAGGCTCATGAACTCGCCCCCGGCGTTGAGCATGGCCGCCGATCCCGTGGCGGCGAGCTGCTGGTCGGTCACGCCGGGTGCGATCAGGCGCTCGGCCGCGGCGATCCCCATCTCGGTCATCCGCGCGCTCTCACGCAGCAGGGCGATCTCGGGCTCGCTCTTGACGATCTTCACGCCATCCACCAGGCCGGACGCATCGACCAGAGCAACGCCCGGCAATGCCGCTGCCAGGCCATCGCGAAAACCGCAGCGCAGTGCTGGCCCCCAGTTGTCGGTACCGATCCGCGGTGCGCTGGCGGAGACGCCGGCCGACGCGCCGACATCGCCGGGCCAGATCGGCGCGACGTCCTGGCCGGCCGGGCCGGATCCAACCAGCCGCAGATCCTGAATCATCCCGGCCATCTGATCGACGGCGCCGTTGGCCGCCTCCCAGCGGTAGCCGAACACCTCATCCACCCGGGCGGTGGTCACCGCCGGTCCGGTCTCGATGGACGGCACCTGCAGTACCGCGCGGCCCTCGCCCTCGGCGGCGCCCGCTGCGCTCAGCAGCAGTGCCGTGTGCACCGAGACCTCGAAGGTGTTGTAACCGGTCAGATAACAGATATCCGCGGCATCGGTGACCAGCAGCGCATCCAGGCCGGCCCCGGCCATGGCCTCGGCAACGCCCCGGCGCCGTCGCCCATACTCGGCATCGTCGAAGGGTAGCTCGAGCCGGCCCACCCGTTCGGCCAGCACCTGGCGATAGCGGTTGAAATCCATTGCCCATCCCCCGTTTTCGAGTGGCGCGCAGTCCACCGGACGCGGCCGTTGTATACCTCGCCCTTATAGCAGAAACGTCAGGCGAGCAGCACCGCCACCAGACCCGTGATGAACACGCCATCGAAGGTGCCCGCCCCGCCAATGGAGGCGAGCGGCGAACCCAGCCCGCGCACGTCCTTGAGGCGCAGGACATCGGCGCCGATCAGCACCCCCAGTGTGCCGCAGATATAGGCGAGCGCCGCGCTGTTCTCCGGCGCCAGTGTGACGGCGATGACCGCGGCGGCAATGGGGGCGATCAGGATCGGCATGCCCACGCCCAGACCGGGAATCGGTCGGCTGAACGCATAGCAGATCGCCGACTGGATCGCGATCGCCGCTGCCACGATGCCCATGGACAGGGGGTTGTGGTTGAGCAGGTAGATGGAAAAGCCGACGGGGATGAGGCCGCCGCCCACGTTCATGGCGATCAGCACCTTGTTCGGGTCGAGGCTGCGATGCAGCGCGGCCATCCACCGCATGCGCTGCTGCCACTGCGGGTCGGGCTCGCGCGTGGCGTCCACCTTGAACAGCGGCAGGTTGATGGAACTGCCCAGCAGCGAGGTCACCAGCAGCAGCATGGCCGAGCCATGGGAGAGCCCCAGCTTGTCGAAGGCCACCGTGACCACCCCGATCTGGATGAACACGAACAGCAGGGCAAACAGGAAAATGGCGGCGATGATCTGGAAGGGCAAACGACGGTTCTCCTGTTCTCTGCAAGGCGATGTCCGGCACCCGGCGCCGGCCGAAAGGCGCTATCATAACTTGCAATCGGGGCGATCTGTCCCCGCAAAGCTTGCATTGCCGGTAACGGCCCACTGTATTGAGGACATAAAGCATGCCGATCTACGAGTATGTGTGTGATGACTGTGGCCACGAGCTCGAGGCGCTGCAGGGCATCAGTGACGATGTTCTGACTGAATGCCCCGAGTGCCACCATGCCGCGCTGCGCCGCAAGATCTCCGCGGCCGCCTTCCGCCTGAAAGGCGGTGGCTGGTACGAGACCGACTTCAAGAAGGACAACCGACGCAACGTGGCAGGTGATGGTGGCTCGGCGTCGAAGTCCGAGGGCAAGTCCGAGAGCAAGTCAGACGCTCAATCCGGCGAGGCCAAGGCTGCGGGCGGCCAGTCTGGCGGGTCCGGCAAGTCGGCCACGGCCGGCAAGCAGGCCACCGGCGGGGATTGAGCGCCTCATGCCGGCCGTGCGCCGTAATCGGCTGAAGGCTCGTGGACCGTCCCGGCAAACGGGTTGATCAGGCGGATCCCGTTCGGCATCAGATGCTCGCCCAGGTCTTCGCTCAGGATGGCGCTGCAGCCCGCATGCTGGGCCGCGGCGATGATCAACGCGTCCCACCAGCTGCAGTGGCCATGGGTCTCGATTGACCAGGCTGTCTCGAATAGCCTGACATCGGTTTCAATCACCGACCAGGTCATCAGGTCCCGGACCTCCTCACGCGCGGGTTCTCTGGATACGGGCGGGCTGAGCTTGCGGGTGAGGACGTTGTAGAACTCCTTCAACACCTGTGTGCTGATGACGCCTGATCCATCGCGCCAGAGTGCCGTCATCCACGCGTGTGCCTCCGCCATGTGCGCCGGGTACACCGGATCATGGGCATAGATCAGGATATTCGTGTCAACGAAGTACGTTGCGGTCATGGATCGCATCACGGCTGGGGTAAGGCTTGGCCTCTCCGGTGGTCCGGAAGGGGCCTCTGGCAAAATAGCGCTCCCGCGCCCGCTCATAGGCGCTTGCCTTGTCGCGGTGCTCGGCCAGCATCTCGCCGACAAGCCTCGAGACGCTGGTCCCGCGGCGCGCAGCCTCCAGCCTTGCCCACTGAAGGGTTTTCTCATCCACCGTAATCGTGAGGTTTTTCATGGGGTGCGGAACCTTTCATCGGCAAACGCTACCACGAAACTAGTGTTACACGAATTTCGTGTCAACGGATAAAAGCGTCTCAGGGCCGCGGTCCGCTTGCCTGCCAACCCCCCACCGCTTACCATCACCGCCTTTTCCAGTCACGGTTTACGGCGGTTTACAGTCCATGCGCACCCATTACTGCGGCGATGTCACCGAGGCCCTGCTCGATCAGGAAGTGGAGATCTGCGGCTGGGTGCACCGGCGGCGCGATCACGGCGGGGTGATCTTCATCGATCTGCGCGACCGCGAGGGGCTGCTGCAGGTGGTCTTCGATCCCGATCGAGAGGCGGCCTTCGCCACCGCCGACCGGGTGCGCCCGGAGTGGGTGGTGAAGATCCGCGGCAAGGTGCGCAACCGCCCGGAAGGCACCGTCAACCCCAACCTGAACTCCGGTCAGGTCGAGGTGCTCGGGCACGACATCGAGGTGCTCAACCAGGCGAAAACGCCGCCCTTCCAGCTCGACGAGGATGACGTGGGCGAGGATGTGCGCCTGCGCTATCGCTATGTCGATCTGCGCCGTCCGGAAATGCAGCAGCACCTGATCACCCGGGCGAAGGTCACCGGCTTCATGCACCGCTTCCTGGATGCCCACGGCTTCCTCGACGTGGAAACCCCCATGCTCACCCGCGCCACCCCCGAGGGGGCCCGCGACTTCCTGGTGCCAAGTCGCCTGCATGCCGGCAGCTTCTACGCGCTGCCGCAGTCGCCGCAGCTCTTCAAGCAGCTGCTGATGATGTCGGGGCTGGATCGCTACTACCAGATCGTGCGCTGCTTCCGCGACGAGGATCTGCGCGCCGACCGGCAGCCCGAGTTCACCCAGCTCGACGTCGAGACCTCGTTCATGGACGAGGCGCAGATCACCACGCTCATGGAGAAGATGGTCCGCGAACTGATGCACGAAGTGGCCGGCGTCGAACTGCCCGATCCCTTCCCGCGCATGACCTATGCCGAGGCGGTGGAGCGCTTCGGTATCGACCGGCCGGACCTGCGCATCCCCATGGAGCTGGTCACCGTGGGCGATCTGCTCACCGAGGTGGACTTCAAGGTGTTTGCCGGGCCGGCGACGGATCCACGCGGACGCGTTGCGGCGCTGCGCGTGCCGGGGGGCGCGTCGCTCACCCGCAAGCAGATCGACGCCTACACCGATTTCGTCGGCCGCTACGGCGCGAAGGGGCTTGCGTATATCAAGGTCAACGACCCGGCCGAGGGCGTTGAGGGCCTGCAGTCACCGATCCTCAAGTTCCTGCCCGAGTCGGCGGTGAGCGAGATCCTGTCGCGGACGGCGGCCGAGGCGGGGGATCTCATCTTCTTCGGTGCCGACAAGGCCAAGGTGGTCAACGAGTCACTGGCGGCGCTGCGGGTGCGCGTCGGCCACGACCTCGGGCTCGTCGAGGGCGAGTGGCGGCCGCTCTGGGTGGTCGACTTCCCGATGTTCGAGTACGACGAGGGCGACGGCCGCTACTACGCGCTGCATCACCCCTTCACCGCGCCGCAGTGCGACACCCTCGAGGAGGTCAACGCCGCCGATCCCGAGGCGCTGCTCTCCCGGGCCTACGACCTGGTGATGAACGGCACCGAGCTCGGCGGCGGCTCGATTCGTATCCATCGGCCCGACATGCAGTCCGCGGTCTTCGAGCGCCTCGGCATCGGTGCCGAGGCGGCCCGCGAGAAATTCGGCTTCCTGCTGGATGCGCTGGAGTACGGCGCGCCGCCCCATGGCGGAATCGCCTTCGGCCTCGATCGCATCGTGATGATGATCGCCGGTGCGAGCTCGATCCGCGACGTGATGGCCTTCCCCAAGACCCAGACCGGGGCCTG
>CAJXND010000051.1 GCA_913056385.1 uncultured Ectothiorhodospiraceae bacterium | reverse complement strand
CGCCGGGCAACGTTGATGCCCTCCTCCCGGAGGATTTCGGTAAGCCGCGAGTCGCTCAGCGGGCGCGCCGGATCCTCGGCGGCCACGAGCCGCCGGATTCGCGCCCGAATGGCGGTGGCCGAGCACTCGCCGCCATCGGCGGTGGGGACATGACTGGAGAAGAAGTGCTTGAATTCCAGCGTGCCCTGCGGCGTGCGCATGTACTTGCGCGAGGTGATGCGCGAGACCGTCGACTCGTGCATGTCGATGGCGGTTGCCACGTCACGCAGCACCAACGGCTGCATGGCCTCCTCGCCATGTTCCAGAAAGCCCTGCTGACGCTCGACGATGCACTCGGCCACTTTCTGCAGCGTTTCGCCGCGGGACTGCAGGCTCTTGATCAGCCAGCGTGCCTCCTGCAGATGCTGACGCAGGAGACTGTTGTCGGCGCTCGTGTCACCCCGGCGCACCAGGCTGGCGTAGTAGTCATTGACGCGGATCCGGGGGGAGGCATCGGGATTGACCTCGACTTCCCAGCGGCCGTTGACCCGGTGGACGAAGCAGTCGGGGATCACGTACTCCGTTCGGGTTTCGCCGAAGCCTGAGCCCGGATGGGGGTCGAGTTGCTGGATGAGCGACAGGCCGCCGGCCAGCGCCGCTTCATCGATACCCAGCCGGCGACGAAGCGTGGCGTGCTGTCCCGGGCCGAGCAGGCTGAGGTCCTCGGCGATGGCCAGACGCGCCACGTCCCGGTGCGGCGTGTCCTCGGGCAGGGCATCGATCTGAATGCGCAGCGCCTCCCGGGCATCGCATGCGGCGACGCCCACCGGGTCCATATGCTGGATGACGGCGCGGACGGCCTGGACGTCATCCAGTTCGACGTCGTCATCGCCGGCCAACGCCTCGCGCAGTTCCTCGGCCGACTCCGTCAGATGACCCTGGTCGTCGAGGGCGTCGATCACCGCTTCGGCAATCCATCGATCCCGGTCGCTCAGGCTCGACATCTCCACCTGCCAGTGGAGGTGATCCCGCAGCGAGGCCTCCGGGCCCGCCTGGTTGTCCAGCAGGCTGTCGCGGCGTGTCGTGTCCGGTACGCTAAAGCTGGTGGCGCCGGCAGCGGGGTCGTCCCAGCGCTCATCCATCGGCATGTCCTCGCCGAGTCGGGAGGCATCGGCGGCGTTCGAACCCAGCATTGTCTCCGATGGATCGATGGCCGGCGGGTCCACCGCGGCCGTTTCATCGTTGGAGACAGCGGAATCGGCTTCCTCCTCGGCCTCGAGCATGACATTGGATTCGAGCGCCTCGCGGATCTCCAGATTGAGCTCGGCCGCCGGCAGCTGCAGCAGGCGAATGGCCTGCTGGAGTTGCGGCGTCATGGTCAGCTGCTGGCTGACCCGGAGTTCCAGGGATTGCTTCATCGTCACCTGTGCCCTTGATTGGTCTTCCAGAGTAACGCCGCCAATGGATCCCTCGCCAGTACTACAGGCGGAAGTCTTCGCCCAGATAGACCGCACGCACCTCGGGGTTCTCGAGCACGGCCGTGGCGCTGCCCTCAGCGATGACACGGCCGGCGCTGAGAATGCTGGCCCGGTCGACCAGGGCGAGGGTCTCACGGACGTTATGGTCGGTGATCAGCACGCCGATACCGCGCTCTGAGAGATGCCGCACGATGGATTTGATGTCCCCCACGGAGATCGGGTCGACCCCGGCAAACGGCTCGTCCAGCAGAATGAAGCGTGGTTTGGCGGCGAGGGCCCGGGCGATCTCCACGCGCCGCCGCTCGCCACCGGAGAGGCTGGCGCCGGTCTGATCCCGCAGATGGGCAATGTTGAACTCGTCCATGAGCGCGCTTGCCTGCCCCTCGCGTTCGGTTCGGGTCAGGTCGCCATGGGTCTCGAGCACGGCGAGCAGGTTGTCAATGACCGACAGACGCCGGAAGACCGAGGCCTCCTGGGGGAGGTAGCCGATGCCCATGCGTGCCCGGGCATGCATGGGGAGCGACGTGATGTCGGTGCCATCCAGCTGGATCTGGCCGCTGTCGGCCCGGATCAGGCCGACGATCATGTAGAAGCTGGTCGTCTTGCCGGCCCCGTTGGGGCCGAGCAGCCCGACGATCTCGCCGCTGCGCAGCCCGATGGAGACATCGTCCACGACCCGGCGGCCGCGGTAGGCCTTGCCCAGGCCATTGGCGCGGAGTTCGCTGCCGCTCATTGCTCCCCTTCCGGTGCCGGCAGCACGCGGACGTTGACCCGACCGTCCTCGCCACCGTCACCATTGGCGACGGTGCGGTTCTCGGCGGGGTAGTGGGTGATGGTCTGTCCCGTCACCGTGTTGTCTCCCTGGCGGAGCTCGCCGCCCTCGAGCAGGACCAGGCGTTCCGGCCCGCTCGCATAGTACTCCATGCGGGGTGCCTCGGCGCGTCGTGGTGCCGCCTGCGGCATCGTTTCGCGGTAGGTGGCCGGTGTCCCCTCCACCACCACGCGTTGCAGCTGGCGTTCGGTGTCGGTGAAGACCCGCATCAGATCACCGGTTATCCGCAGCGCGCCGCGGGTCAGCACGACATCGCCTCGATAGATGCTGATGCCACTGGCGTCATCCACCTCGGCGCTGTCGGCGGCGAGTTCGACCGGTGCGGCGCGGTCCGCTCCCGTCGTTTCGGCCTGTGCCGCCGTCAGCACGGTGGCGATGATGAGCCAGAGGAGGTGGGTCAGGCGTTTAGCGTGGCGCGGCATAGTATTGTCCTCTCGCGTTTTCCGGCAGCACGATGCGCTGTTCGTCCAGCCAGGCCAGGGCGCCCTGCCCCTCGATGCGATAGTCGGGGCCGGTCAGTGTCACCGCCTGATCGGTCTCGGCGTAGCGGGCGGGAATATCCAGATCGATCCGCTGGGTCTCGAGGCGGGTGACACCCGAGGGAGTCTCCCGTCGCATGACCACGTCGCCCTCCAGCCGGGCCCGGCGGTGGCTGGCCCAGCTGCGGCCATGGTCGGCATGACCGGTCCAGGGCGGTCCCTGTCCCCCGGTCAACTGCCATTGCGGCGAATCCAGCTGCCAGAAGCTTTCTCCGTCATAGTAGCGGGCCGCGGGTGTGGTGATCTGCCAGGCCATCCGGCCATCCGCGTCCGTGGTCGTGACGACGACCTCCCGGGCATAGGCCGTCAGGACGGGGGCCGGGCCCGCCGCCGAGGCGGGCTCGGGCTCGTCGCGGCCGGCCATGCGCCAGCCGGTGAGGGCGATGACCACGAGGGCCAGGCCGATCATGACCAACCGGCGCATTCAGACCACCCCGGCGCGCAACAGGTCGTGCATGTTGAGGGCACCGGCCAGGCGACCATCGGGGCCGGTGACCAGCAGCGCGTTGATACTGTGTTGCTCCATGAGCGCCAGTGCCTCGGCGGCAAGGCGATCACGCTCCACGGTGCGGGGCTCGGCGGTCATGACCTCGCGGATCGGCGTGTGGTGGACATCCACGCCTTCATCCAGTGCCCGACGCAGATCGCCATCGGTAAAGATGCCGATGACGCGGTCATCATCACTGGTGATGGCGGTCACGCCCAGGCCCTTGTGCGTCATCTCCAGCAGGGCCGCGGCCATCAGGGTATCCGGCCCGACCCGGGGCATGGCCTCTCCGGTATGCATCAGATCCTCAATGCGAAGGAGCAGCCGACGGCCGAGCCGACCGCCCGGATGCGAATGGGCGAAATCCTCGGCGGTGAAGCCACGGGCATCCAGCAGGGCGATCGCCAGCGCATCGCCCATGGCGAGTGCGGCCGTGGTGCTGGCGGTGGGTGCCAGGCCGAGCGGGCAGGCCTCGGCATCCACGCCGGCGTCCAGATGGACATCGGCGGCCCGGCCGAGCGTTGATTCCGCATTGCCGGTGATAGCGATGAGTGGCAGCCGTCGACGCTTGATGGCCGGTAGCAGGCGATTGATTTCGTCGGTCTCACCGGAGTTGGACAGCGCGATCACGATATCGCGCTCGGCGATCATGCCGAGATCGCCATGGCCTGCCTCTCCCGGGTGGACGAAGAACGCCGGCGTGCCGGTACTGGCCAGTGTGGCGGCCAGCTTGCCTGCGATATGCCCGGATTTGCCCATGCCCACCACAACGACGTGCCCCCGGCCATCGAGCAGAAGCCGGCAGGCCCGGGCGAACGGCCCGCCGATGCGCTGCGCCAGCGCGGTGACGGCGGCGGCTTCGGTGTTGAGCACCGCCCGGCCCAGCCGACAGAAATCTTCATCCGCAACCATGTCTGCTCCGCTTTCAGCCCTGCACCACGAACAGCATTACCTGATAGGCAACGAATCCGGTCAGCAGAATGCCGCCTTCCAGCCGGCCGAGGCGACCGCTTTTCCCGATGAAAAAGCCGATGACCGCGATCGCCAGCATAAACAGCGTCATGATGCCGTAGTCACGGGCCAGACTCACGCCGTTCACGGCGAACGGCGCGATGACGCCGGCAATACCGAGTACGGCAAGCAGGTTGAATAGGTTGGACCCGACGATATTGCCCACCGCCAGCTCATCCTCGCCGCGGCGAACGCTGGCGATGCCCGCGGCCAGTTCGGGCAGGCTGGTGCCGATCGCGACGATGGTCAGGCCGATCACCAGATCACTCACGCCAAGCTGACTGGCGAGTGCCACCGCCGCCCAGACCAGAATGCGCGAGCTGACCAGCAGGACGATCAATCCCAGGGCGATCCGCAGCGTCGCCCGGCCCACCGGCATGTCCTCCGGCAGGGCGGCCTCCAGTTCGCGGGCCATGACATCGCTCTCGCCGGCAGGCCGACGCGCCTGGCGGGCCATCCATGCCAGTACCGCGACCAGTCCGCCCAGCAGCAGGAAGCCGTCCAGGCGCGACAGGGTGGCGTCGGCAAGCAGGAGGGCGGTGAAGGCAACCACCACCATGAGCAGCGGGAACTCCCGGCGCAGGATGCCGGAATGCATGGCCAGCGGGGTGATCAGCGCCGTCGTGCCGAGGATCAGCCCGACATTGGCCACGTTCGAGCCCAGGGCGTTCCCGAGGGCCATGCCCGGCGTGCCATCCAGTGCGGCGATGGCCGAGACGAGCATCTCCGGCAGAGAGGTACCGATGCCGACCACGGTCAGTCCGATGAGCAGGCTGGAAACCCCCAGGTGACGGGCAAGCGCCGACGCACCTTCGACAAAGAAATCGGCACTCCAGGCCAGCGCGGCAAAACCGATCGCGAGGATGATGAGCAGAACCGGCAGTGACATGGGTGGGATCGGGCCCCGGCGCAAAAACGCCACGATACCGTATTTGACCGGCTGAATGCCTTGGCGGATACTCGCCGGCGATAGATCGGCCATCCATCAGCGAAGCCATCCGCATGCCAGCAACCCAGTCCACGGGCGAGTCCCGGGCCCTGATTGACATACGCGACCTTTCCTTCAGCCGCGGCGGCCGACCGCTTTTCGACGGCGTGAATCTGACGGTAAACCGGGGCGAGGTGGTGGCCATCATGGGCCCCAGTGGTACCGGAAAGACCACGCTGCTGCGCCTGATCGGTGGTCAGCTGCGGGCGGCTGCCGGCAGTGTCTTCGTTGCCGGCGAGGAGGTCGGCGGGTTGTCGCGACGGGACCTGTATCGACTGCGGCGCCGGATGGGCGTGCTGTTCCAGAGCGGTGCCCTGTTCACGGATCTCACCTGCTACGACAACGTGGCATTCCCGCTGCGTGAACATACAGGGTTGCCGGAATCGCTGATCCGCATGGTCGTCCTCATGAAGCTCGAGTCGGTCGGACTGCGGGGTGCCCGCGATCTCTATCCCGCCGAGCTCTCCGGCGGCATGGCCCGGCGGGTGTCGCTGGCCCGCGCGCTGGCGCTCGACCCGGAAATCATCCTCTATGACGAGCCTTTTGCCGGTCAGGATCCCATTTCCATGGGTGCACTCATGCAGGTGATCCGGCAGCTCAACGACGCCCTGGGGCTGACCAGCGTGGTGGTTTCCCACGATGTGGACGAAACCCTGAGCATCGCCGATCGGGCATATGTCATCTCCGAAGGTCACGTGATCGAATCCGGCACGCCGGAGCGGCTGCGCGACAGCGACAGCCCCTGGGTGCATCAGTTTCTGCATGCCCTGCCGGACGGGCCGGTGCCCTTTCACTATCCCGCCGACACCATGGCGGACGATCTGCGTCGGGCGCGCTGATGGTCGGACTGCTGCAGCGCATGGGGGCATCGACCCTTGCCAGTCTGGGCACGCTGGGGCGGGCTACGTTATTCCTCCTGAGAGTGATTCGGGGTCTGGGCGAGCTGGTTCGCCGGCCCCATCTGCTGGTGCAGGAGCTCTATTCGGTGGGCGTGCTGACGCTGGTGATCATCGTCGTCTCCGGCCTGTTCGTCGGCATGGTGCTGGCGCTGCAGGGCTACTACACGCTGGTGGATTTTGGTGCCGAACAGTCCCTGGGGGTGCTGGTGGCGCTGTCGCTGACCCGCGAGCTGGGACCCGTAGTGACGGCACTGCTGTTCGCCGGCCGGGCCGGGTCCGCACTGACCGCGGAGATCGGTTTGATGAAGGCCACCGAACAGCTCGCCGGCATGGAGATGATGGCGGTGGATCCGGAGCGCCGCATCATTGCGCCACGCCTGGTGGCGGCACTGATATCGCTGCCGCTGCTGGCGATGATTTTCATTCTGCTGGGTATCGGCGGCGCCTACGTGGTGGGCACCAGTCTGCTGGGCGTCGATGGCGGCTCGTTCTGGTCGCAGATGCAGGCCCAGGTCAGTTTCACGGATGATGTGCTCAACGGTCTGATCAAGAGCGTCCTGTTCGGCCTCGCGGCCGGCTGGATCGCGGTTTTCAACGGCTATGACTGTCTGCCCACATCGCATGGTGTCAGCCGGGCAACGACGCGGACGGTCGTGGTGACATCGCTGGTGGTGCTGGGGCTGGATTTCGTGCTCACGGCCCTGATGTTCGATTGACGGAGGTGCGCCAGGTGGAGAATTCGCGGAGTATGGAGCTCGTTGTCGGCGCCTTTGTGGCAGCCGGTCTGGCGGCGCTCTTCGTGCTGGCCATGCAGGTCAGCAACATTACGGCCTTTCAGCGTACCGACGGCTACACGGTGGAGGCCTATTTCCAGAACGTCGGCGGCCTGCGGGACCGCGCCCCGGTGAGGATGGGCGGTGTTCCCATCGGCCGCGTCAGCGGCATTACCCTGGACCCGGCGCGCTTCGAGGCCCGCGTGGAGCTGACCATCGACGCCCGTTACGACGATCTGCCAAGCGATACGGCGGCGAGTATCCGCACCTCGGGGCTGCTGGGCGAGCAGTACGTCTCGCTGCAGCCGGGTGGCATGCCGGATTCGCTGGAGGATGGCGACGAGCTCATGCTCACCCAGTCGGCACTGGTCCTGGAGGATCTCGTCAGTCAGTTCCTTTACAACCAGTCCGGTGACGGCGGCGACGGCGGCGGGGGCAGTGAGTGAACGGCGGGCGCATCAGTGGCGAGCCCCGTGCCGGGCTGCGGCTGGCGGGTACGCTGCGCGCCGCCGATGCGGTGATGCTGCTCGATCAGTTGCCAATGGCCGACCAGCCGCTGCGCCTGGATCTCTCCGATGTCGAGGCGATCGACAGCGCAGGCCTCGCCCTGCTGCTGGAGTGGCAGCAGCGGCTCGAGGAGGCGGGCGGCTCGCTGGTGGTCGTGTCGCCACCGGCGGCGCTGGTTCGCCTCGCCCGAATCAGCGGGGTTGATACACTGTTGAATATCGAAACCAACGACGCGGGGATGATAGGGGAATGATGGAACCGGAGGCCATTCGGGCTCTGCTGCAGGCCGGGCTCAGGGATGCCGAGGTGGAGGTGGTCGGTGACGGCCGGCATTTCCAGGCGCGTATCGTCTCGCCGGACTTTGACGGCCTGCCTCTGCTGCGCCGCCATCGGCTGGTCTACGACCTGCTGCAGTCGCATATCGACAGCGATGTGCTGCATGCCATATCCATGCGCACGCTGACACCGGCGCAGGCCGCCGCCGAGCAGGACTGAGCCGGTGGAGCGACTGCTGATTCGCGGGGGCCGGGCCCTCGAAGGGGATATCCGCATATCCGGCGCGAAGAATGCCGCCCTGCCCATCATGGCCGCGACGCTCCTGGCCGACGGGCCCTCGGTGATCGGCAACATCCCGGATCTTCACGACATCACCACCACCATGGAACTGCTGGGGCGGATGGGCGTGCGGCTGACCGTCGACGAGCGCATGCGTGTCGAGATCGACCCCACCTGCATCGACAATTGTCACGCGCCCTACGAGCTGGTGAAGACCATGCGGGCCTCCATCCTGGTGCTGGGTCCTCTGCTCGCCCGTCATGGCGAGGCGGACGTGTCACTGCCGGGGGGCTGTGCCATCGGCACGAGACCGGTCAATCTCCATGTCGAAGGACTGCGCGCCCTGGGGGCCGACATCAGTGTGGCCAACGGCTACATCCGGGCCCGCTGCAGTCGACTCAAGGGCACGCGCCTGGTGATGGACCTGGTGACCGTCACCGGTACCGAGAACCTGATGATGGCGGCCGTGCTGGCCGAGGGGCGGACGATCATCGAGAATGCCGCCCGCGAACCGGAGGTGGTCGACCTGGCCAACTGCCTGAATGCCATGGGCGCGCGGGTCAGCGGGGCGGGTACGGACACCATCACCATCGAGGGGGTCGAGCGCCTGGCCGGCACCCGGTACGAGGTCCTGCCCGATCGTATCGAGACAGGCACCTTCCTGGTGGCGGCCGCCATGACCGGCGGGCGTGTCCACCTGAAGAACACCGCGCCCTACCTGCTCGATGCGGTGATCGCCAAGCTGCGCGAGAGCGGTGCCGAGATTACGGTGGGCGAGGATTGGATCGCTCTGGACATGGGCGGTCGCCGACCGCATGCCGTCAATGTGCGAACGGCGCCGTATCCCGCCTATCCCACGGACATGCAGGCGCAGATCTGCGCCCTCAACGCGGTTGCGGAGGGCGTGGGGATGGTGACCGAAACGGTCTTCGAGAATCGCTTCATGCATGTCCTCGAGATCCAGCGCATGGGCGCGGATGTGCGTCTTGAGGGCCATACCGCCATCAGCAACGGGGTCGAGCGGCTGACCGGGGCGCCGGTCATGGCAACCGATCTGCGCGCCTCCGCGAGTCTGGTGCTTGCGGGTCTGGTCAGCGAGGGCGACACGCTTGTCGATCGCATCTACCATATCGACCGCGGTTACGAGTGCATCGAGGAGAAGCTCGCCCAGCTCGGTGCCGACATCCGCCGCATGCCCGGGGAGATCGTCCGAAGCCATGCCTGAGATGCTGACCATCGCGCTGTCCAAGGGGCGCATCCTTGAGCAGACCCTGCCGCTCCTCAGCCCGCTCGGTATCGAGCCGTTGGAGGATCCGGAGCACAGCCGAAACCTCGTGCTGCCCACCACGGATCCCGCCGTGCGGCTGATCATTGTCCGGGCCACCGATGTGCCCACGTATGTCGCCGGGGGCGGGGCCGATGTCGGCGTGGCCGGCAAGGACGTATTGATGGAGCAGGGCGGGCATGGTCTCTACGAACCCATCGACCTGGGCATCGCCCGTTGCCGGCTCATGGTCGCCGGGCATCCCGATGCCAGTCTCGAGGGGCGTCGGCTGCGGGTGGCGACCAAGTTCGTCAACATCACCCGCCGGCATTTCGCCGGCAAGGGTCGGCAGGTGGACCTCATCAAGCTCTACGGCTCCATGGAACTGGCGCCGCTGGTCGGGCTTGCCGATGTCATCGTCGACCTCGTGGATACCGGTAATACCCTGCGGGCGAATGGCCTCGAGCCGCTGGAGCCGATTGCGGATATCAGCTCGCGACTGGTGGTCAACAAGGCATCAATGAAACTCAGACATCGCGAAATCAAGCCCCTGCTCGGCCGCATCGCCGAGGTGGTAGGGCATCGCGACGACAGGTGAGCGGCATGTTGGAGATAGAACGCCTCAGTACGACGCAGCCCGACTTCGGTGACCGGCTCGAGGCCCTCACCGACTGGCACGACGGTGCAACCCATGGCGTCGAGGCGGCGGTCTCGGAGATCCTGGCCGCGGTGCGCGAGCAGGGCGATGCAGCGCTGTTGCACTACAGCCAGACCCTGGATGGGCTCGCCGTGGAGTCGGTGGCAGCACTGGAGGTGGATCTGTCGCGTTGCCAGGCGGCGCTGGAAGGGCTGGACCCGGCCGACCGCGAGGCTCTGGAGACGGCGGCGGCACGGATCCGCGAATACCACCTCCATCAGCGCCAGAGTGACTGGGAGAAGACCGAGGCCGATGGCACCCGGCTGGGTCAGCAGGTCCGGCCGCTGGAACGCGTGGGCATTTACGTGCCCGGCGGCAAGGCCGCCTATCCGTCCTCGGTGCTGATGAATGCCATCCCCGCCCATGTCGCCGGCGTGGACGAGATCGTCATGGTTGCGCCCGCCCCCGGCGGCGAGATTGCGCCCATGGTGCTGGCCGCGGCGGCGGTGGCCGGGGTCGATCGGCTATTCCTGCTGGGCGGTGCCCAGGCGGTGGCCGCGCTTGCCTACGGCACCGATACCGTGCCGGCGGTCGACAAGATCGTCGGGCCCGGCAATGCCTATGTGGCGGAGGCCAAACGGCGGGTCTTCGGTCATGTCGGGATCGATATGGTGGCCGGCCCGTCGGAGATCCTGATCATCTGCGATGGCCAGACCGATCCGGAGTGGATCGCCATGGATCTGTTCTCGCAGGCCGAGCATGACGAGGACGCCCGTGCCCTGCTGGTCTGTCCCGAGGCAAGGTATCTGGATGACGTGCAGGCCGCCATGGAGCGGCTGCTGCCGGATATGGAACGCTCCGAGATCATCCGCGCATCACTGGCCCGGCGCGGCGCGCTGATCTGCGTGCGGGATCTGGCCGAGGCGGCCGAGGTGGCCAATGCGATTGCGCCCGAGCATCTGGAGTTGTCGGTGGTGGAACCGGAACGCCTCGCCTCGGCCATTCATCATGCCGGTGCGATCTTCCTGGGACGGCATACGCCGGAGGCGCTCGGCGACTACTGCGCGGGGCCGAGTCACGTGCTGCCCACTTCGCGGACCGCGCGGTTCGCCTCGCCGCTGGGCGTCTACGACTTCTGCAAGACCACCAGTCTGGTGTATTGCACGCCGGAGGGTGCGGCCGTCCTGGGCCCGGTGGCGTCGCGCCTGGCCCGCGCCGAGGGACTGACCGCCCATGCCCGCTCGGCCGAGTATCGCTTCGGTGGCACCGACGAGGCGGGTCGCTAGCGCGCCGGCGGCTGCTGCGGGGCGTCTCCGCCGAGATCGGTGGGACGCTCGGCCACGCGGACCGGCCACTCACGCGACTCGCCCTCACGCTCGCCCCCCAGGACAATCCGCGTTTCCGGTCGCCGTTCGGTGATCCGGTTGAGCAGATCCCGAACCGTTCGGATTGGCTGCTGGTCGACGCTTTGTATGGTGTCACCGGCCTGTAGCCCGGCGTTGTCGGCCGGGCCGCCGGGCAGTACGCCTGCGACCCGGACGCCGGGGACGTCCTGCGCCGGGATCACCTGAAGACCGATCCAGCCGCGGATGACCCGTCCATTCTCAATGATGTCCGTGAAAACCGCCCGGGCCAGGTCGGCGGGGATGGCGAAGCCGATCCCCATGGAGCCACCGGACTGACTGAAGATGGCCGTGTTGATGCCGATCACCTCGCCCCGGGCGTTGACCAGCGCCCCGCCGGAGTTGCC
>CAJXND010000050.1 GCA_913056385.1 uncultured Ectothiorhodospiraceae bacterium | reverse complement strand
GAGGGCGAGTTCGCCAACACGAATTTCACCTCCAACGTGGAGGATCTGCGGCTCGCCGCCGACTACCTGCGCGACCACGTCGCCGCCCCGCAGCTCCTCATCGGTCACTCCCTGGGCGGTGCCGCCGTCATCAAGGCGGCGCCGCAGATCGAGGCAGCACGCGCCGTGGTCACCATCGGAGCGCCGGCGGATCCAGCTCATGTCTCGAAGAACTTCGCCGCGCAGCTCGATGTGATTCGCGAGAAGGGCGAAGCCGAAGTGGATCTGGCCGGGCGGCCATTCCGCATCCGCCGCCAGTTTCTGGAGGACATCACCGAGGCGAAGCTGGACGAGGCGTTGAGACATATGGATGCCGCGCTGCTCGTCCTGCATTCGCCCCACGACACCACCGTGGGCATTCGCAATGCCGCCGAGATTTTCCAGGGGGCGATGCATCCGAAGAGCTTCATCACGCTCGATGACGCCGATCACCTGATCACACGGGCCGAGGATGCCGAATACGCAGCCGACGTCATCGGCGCGTGGTCGACCCGTTACCTGGATCTGGCGGCCGAGGCGCCACCGGCCGGTGCGCCCGAAGGTGTGACCCGCGTATCGGAGGTCAGCCCGAAGGGCTTCCGGCAGGACATCAACATCTCCGGCAAACACATGCTCACGGCCGATGAACCGGTCAAGCTCGGAGGTACGGATCGCGGTCCCTCACCGTACCAACTCGTCGCCGCCGGCCTGGGTGCCTGCACCAGCATGACCATCCGCATGGTTGCGCGGCGCCGGAACATGCCCCTGGAGCATGTCTACACCGACGTGACGCACGACAAGGAACATCGCACGGACTGCGAGCACTGCGGCGAGGGGGGTGCACGCATTGATGTGTTCCACCGCCGTATCAGTCTGGCCGGCGAGCTGAGCGGCGAGGAGAGACAGCAGCTACTCGAGATCGCCGACAAGTGTCCCGTCCATCGGACGCTCGAATCCGAGGTCGTGGTCGAGACCATGCTGATGGATGAGCGCGAGTAAGCTAACCCGTTGGGTCCATCGGCGGCAGGTGCCGCTTCTGATCCTCGGCCAGTTCCACGTCGTGGACGACGAGAATCGGTTGATCGGCGTGGCGGACGAGCCACTCGGTGGCCGAGCCATGCAGGAACTGTTGGAGTCCGGTGCGGCTTCTCGTGCCCATGGCAATGAGGTCCGCCTGCCACTGCTTCGCATGCTCGCTGATCGTCTCGGCAGGGCTGCCGACCGCCACAGCCATTTCCTCATCCTCGCGTTTCCAGCGTTCCAGCCTCGCGAACGCTTCCTGTTCGGCCTTGTTGCGTTCATCCCGGGCATGCGTGGGGTTGATCGCCGGATTGGCGGTTGCCGAGGCGATATCACTGGGATTAACGACATAGAGCAGTCGCACGGTTGCTTGAGGATGATAGTCCCGCGTCACTGCAAGCGCCCGCGCCGAGGCCTTCGTGAGATTAACGGGAACGAGAATACGCTGGAGCATCTGACCTCAGCCTGGAAGCGAAAGAGCTGCCATATTAGCCGAATTTGGCAGTACCGGATAATGACTCGCCACCGCGACTGACGAGAGCCTCATCGGCCGGCGCCAGGTTGCCGCGATGCAACAAAGCAAGTAACTTGCACGCCCTTCAGTAACCGCGCCAGCGGACAGGCAGGAAATGCTACCCGATAGAACGAAGCGTTACGGCGCCGCGCTGCACCGCACCTGGTTTTTCAATTGGCGCGGTGATCTCATCGCCGGGATGGTCGTGGCGCTGGCGCTTATTCCCGAGGCTATCGCCTTTTCGATCATAGCGGGGGTTGATCCCGCGGTGGGCCTCTACGCGTCGTTCTGCATGGCGGTGGTCATCGCGTTTACCGGCGGCCGTCCGGGCATGATCTCCGCGGCCACCGGCGCGATGGCACTGGTCATGGTCACGCTGGTCGCCGACCACGGCGTGGAGTATCTCTTCGCGGCCACGATTCTGACCGGCGTGCTCCAGATACTATTCGGCTGGCTCAGGCTCGCCCGCTACATGATGTTCATTCCCCGCACCGTGATGCAGGGCTTCGTCAATGCGCTGGCGATTCTGATTTTCCTCGCGCAGATCCCCCACTTCGTCGGTCACGGCGTCCCCACCTACCTGATGGTGGCGGCGGGCCTCGCCATTCTGTACCTCTTTCCGTACATCAACCGCTCGATTCCCCCGGCGCTCGTCACCATCGTCGCGCTGACGGCTGCCGCGTATTGGCTGGGCAACCCTTTCAACTCCGTCGGGGACATGGGTGATCTGCCTTCCGGCATGCCACTGTTCGGTCTCCCGACGGTCCCGTTCACCCTGGAGACACTCCAGATCATCCTGCCGACGGCGCTGGCGTTGACCATTGTCGGGCTGCTGGAATCGCTGCTCACGGCATCCATTGTCGATGACCTGACCGATACGCCGAGCAAGAAAAACCGTGAATGCAATGGTCAGGGCATTGGCAATATCGTCTGCGGACTGTTCGGTGGCATGGCCTCCTGCGCCATGATCGGCCAGTCGATCATCAACGTGAAATCCGGTGGCCGAGGACGCCTGTCCAGCCTTGCCGCCGGCATCTACCTGCTCTTCTTCATCCTGGTCCTGGGCGACCTGGTCTCCATGATCCCGATGCCCGCGCTCGTTTCGGTGATGATCATGGTCTCTATCGGCACCTTCGACTGGAGCACATTCTCCATGCTCCGCAAAATGCCGCGAAGTGACGCCTTTGTGCTCATCGTCACGGTGGTCACCGTGGTGGTGACCCACGACCTTTCAAAAGGCGTGTTCGCTGGTGTCCTGCTGAGCGCGGTATTTTTCGTCCGCAAACTGGCCCGTCAGATTGAAGTGACCCACCGGGACAGCGATAGCGGAGCGCACCGGACGTACGATGTTCGCGGTGTGCTCTTCTTCGTGGCCGTGGATAACTTCCTCGCTGGTTTCGATTACGGCGCGGGTATCCCGCGGGTGACCATCGATCTGACCGGTGCGACGCTCTGGGACAGCTCGGCCGTGGGGGCAGTAGACCGTGTTGTCGGCAAACTGCGCCGCAACGGCGTTGAGGTTTCGGTGCGGCATCCGGAAGGACAAGGCGCCCATCTCATGGACGAGCTGGCTGCATACGATGATCCAAGCACTGATGGCGCGGGACACTAGTGCCAGATGATGCCCGATGCCGACAAGGATTTATCCGCCTCCATGGTGGGTATCGTGGTGGTGGTTTTCGCCTTCATGGGCATGTCTGCGCTGGACGCGTCAGACATTAAGTCTCCCATTTCACCCGATAATCCGGGCACGGCCGACACGACCGGCTGACAGGCGGTCAGCTTACCATTTCATCATTTCGCGGCATTGGCGCCCGAATTCACCCGAACGGCGCATTGCCGGTCTTCCCGCCCGCTCCTACCGTCTCGTTGCATTCACCGCAACGAACCTCTGGAGACACCCGACCCCATGCATTTCAGCAGTGAGCGGCCAGGATCGAATCTCGTCGTCATCGGCGATGATGAACTGGATGGACTGATCATCACGGGACTCGCGGGCGAGGCGCTGCTGGATGCCGTCCGCGCCCAGCGCGGCGACCCGCGACATGGGTACTACCCCTTGTTCGCAGCGGCCTCTGGCCCGCCGGCCGACGGGATTCATGGCCCCGAGCTGGAGCTGCTGCTCGACGGCATTGTCAATGACGAGGAACAAGCCGCGGCTGCCGCCACGGAGCACTGGCGCCAGGTCGGTGGCCAGCATGCCCTCCCGGCCTCAACGCCCGAGGCCCGGCTCCTCAGCTATCTGGCGCTGCGGCCGTCTCGCTCCCTCGCGCCATTGCGCGACTGGCGCAGCGCGACGGTCTATCGCTACCCCCTTCTAGCCGCCCTTGGCGCGGACGAAAACGGCGAGAGCCTCTCGGTTCTCGCTGCCCGAGGCCTGCTGGTTCGCCGTCAGCTCGTCGAACGACTCCGCCTGTGTCCGGGCTGTGGTGGCGCCCATCTGCTGTTCGTTGACACCTGCCCGAACTGCGGGCGTATCGACATCGCCGCCGATGAATCGATCCATTGCTTCCGTTGCGGTCATGTCGAGAGCCAGGGCCGATTCATGTCCGACGGAAGCCTGCAATGCCCCAACTGCCGCACCCGTCTTCGCCACATCGGCACCGACTATGACCGCCCGCTTGAGCACTACCTCTGCCGCCGTTGCGGCGACCGGTTCACCGAGCCGGACGTCGTCGCCCGCTGCTGCATCTGCAGCCATGAATGCCATCCGGAAATGCTGACCACCCGCGAGGCCGGCACCTATCAGCTGACCGAATACGGCCGGATGAGCGCGCTCGACGGCAGCGCCAGTGATGCCTTCCAGCGCTTTGACGCTGATCGCTATCTCAACCCGGAGCGTTTCGCCCATCTCCTCGACTGGCAGATCGGCATCACCCGGGCGCATTCCGACTGCCGGTTCGCGCTCATCCTTATTCAACTGAGCCTGCCACTGGCGGCGGAGGCCGCAAAGGGCCGCGTAGAGGCCCGATCCATGCTCCGGGACCTTGCCGAGCGTCTCCCGGAGTTCCTGGGCGAGGCCGATGTCTGCACCAGAACCCGTGAGACCGATTTCTGGATCCTCCTGCCGCAAGGCGATTCACGCGGGGCCAACGCCCTGCTCGATCGCCTGCAGAGGGAACTCCGGACCGGGGAGACGCGCCGTCACAGCGACATGGCAGTCTCGGCCCGGGTCTTGCGCTCGGCGGAGTTGCGCGATGTCGACAACGAAGCGCGCGCCGTCATGGACCATCTCCTGCGCACGGCCGAAGGCACAGCCAATGCTTGAAGCATCCATTCAGGCCGCAGTGCTGATGGCTCATCAGCAGCCCGTATTCCCCATGGTGCTGATCCTTGAGTTGCCCCTCTATGCACTGATTGTCGCCGGCATCGTCCGCTATCGCCTGATCCATCGTCGAGCCCACCGACAGGCGCGGTTGCATGCGCCGCGCGTGAGCTGCGTGATCACCTGCTATAGCGAGGGGCCGGCGGTGCAGAACACCATCCGCAGCCTTGCCGGCCAGATCTACCCAGGCCCCATCGAGATCCTGGCGGTGGTGGACGGTGCATCGGCCAATCGCGAGACATGGCAGGCGCTGCAGGCGATGAGGTCCGAGCTGGCACGATCGCGTCATCGGGTGCTGAAGATCCTGCCCAAGTGGCAGCGGGGTGGACGGGTGTCGTCGTTAAACGCCGGCCTTCAGCTCAGCCGTGGCGAGATTGTCATGGCCCTGGATGGCGACACCAGTTTCGATAACAACATGGTCGCCGAGGCCGTCTCGCGCATGGCCGATCCCGCCATGCTGGGACTCACCGGCACGCTGCGGGTTCGTAATCGCCAGGCCAGCCTCTGGACCCGTTTCCAGGCCCTGGAATATCTCGTGGGGCTCATCGCCACCCGGACGGGTCTTGGTGCCTTTAACCTCCTGAACAATGTCTCGGGGGCCTTCGGCGTATTCCGCCGGGATGTCGTGACCCGAATGGGTGGTTGGGAGTGCGGCACCGCCGAGGATCTCGACATGACGATGCGCCTGAAGCGCTACGGGCGCCGCCGTCGTGACCGGCGCATCGGGTTCGAGCCATACGCCATCGGCCACACCGATGTGCCGGCCAGCTTTCGTGACCTCCTCAAACAACGCCTGCGCTGGGACGGAGATCTGTTCTACATCTATGCGCGCAAGCATCGGAGCGCCTTCGCGCCGGGGATCATGGGCTGGCCGAACCTCATCGCCACGCTCTGGTACGGCCTGCTGCACCAGATCGTCCTGCCCTTCGTCATCGTGATCTATCTGATCTGGATTCTCCTGACACGCCCTGCCGAACAGGTACTGGCCGCGATGATCCTGATCTACGGCCTGTATCTGCTGATCTCGCTGGTCATGACCGTTATCTCCATTGCCATGCTCTCGGAGCGGCGCGTCGAGGACTTGCCCCTGCTGTTGCTACTGCCGCTCTTTCCCCTCTACCGCGGCGTCATGCGGCTCTGGTCCACGGTGGCCATCCTCGCGGAGATCGTCCTCGAGACCCACAAGGATTCCAGCATGGCGCCCTGGTGGATCCTGAAAAGGAGCCGATACTGATGCGTTTCGTCCCCGCTCTCACCCTTTCCCTCACCGTGGCGGCGACGTCGCTCACCTCCGCCCTTGCCATGGATGGCGAGTCGCCGCTCGAGCGCGCGGCACTGGCCACCTCGGTGGACACCTCACCCCGAGTGCAGGCCGCACGCGCCGAAGCGGATGTCATCGAGCAGCAGCACCGGCAGCGCCGCGCCGAGGGCGGTTGGCGGGCCTTCGGCGCCCTGTCGGGCGCTGCCGTCAACGAGATAGAGGGCAACAACGGCAACCGACGATACGATCGCCTACAGGGCGACATCGGGGTCAGCCGACCCCTGCTCGGCAGCATGACAGCCCAGCGGGAGACGCTGCTCACGCTCGAGCGGCAGCGGTTGCGTGCCGAGGGCAGAATCGGCCAGGTCGCCGAGGCCGTGGGTAAGGAATTACGCGACGCCTATGCGACATACTGGATCAGTGATCGCCGGTACAGACTGGCATCGACCTGGCATCAGAGACTGTCCGACCGCCTTGAAGGGCTTCGGCCCCAGGTCGGTACCACCCTGCGCGCCTCGGAATTTGCCGAGGCGCGTTCGGCCCTCCGCATCGCCCGGGAAAACCGGCGACAGGCGCGCAATGATCGGCTGATGCAGCTGAATACCCTGCGGGCCCTGCTGGGAGAAGACATCAGTGCATTCGACCCCCGCTGGCCGGCGGAAAGCGGGATCTGCCGGCGTGAGCGTGTGCTCCTCCAGGCGGCGCTGGCCGCGGATCCGATCGGCGACAGCGCCCGCCGGGAACTGGCATTACTGCTGAACCGCGGCGATAGCGGCCTCGCCGATGAGGTCCAGTCGGACCTGGTGCTGACCCATACCCAGACCGTCGAGGACTGGGATGAGAACGGAGATGAGACGAGCATCGGCCTCACAGCGGAGATCCCGCTCAGCCTGAGTCGGGCACGCAATGCGCGGCGGGATCTGCGCAACGCGGAAGTCCTCCAGGTCCAGCGCCGGATCGAGGCCAACCGGCAGGCACTGCGCGGGCGCATCGGCGTGGCCATGGCGGCGCTGCGCAACACCACTCAGGCCCGGGAGGCGGCCGACGCCCATCTGGACCAGGCACGGGACGACTGGAATGAAGAGCAGCGTCGACTGCAATCCGGCCTGACCCGCAGCCCGATGCCGGCCCTGCGGGCCGCGATCCGCTGGTATCAGATCGCCGACGAGCGGCTCGATCGGGAGGCCGAATGGCTGATCGCCCGCGCGCCGCTCGAGCGCATCGAGACACCCGGCTGCCAGGCGCCGCGGCCAGAGGCCATGGAACCGGCCCGAGAGGAGATCCCGACATCATGAGAGTTCAGTTCACCGATCGGGGGACCCGCCGCATCGGCAGTGGCATTCCCATCCAGTACGGCGCGGCCCGCCGTCAGACGCCAAGACTGCGCTGGCTACTGGTCGTCCTGGTTGTCTCGAGCCCGCTGATCTATCTCGCCTGGATGATCCTGCGCGGCGGTCTGATGGTTGACGCCAGCGGTGTGCTCTCCTACGAGACGACGCGGGCGGGCGCCATGGTGAGCGGCGTCGTCCGGGAGGTGCTTGTCGAGGAGAACGACAACGTGACGGCGGGACAACCGTTGATTCGCATGGAAAATCCGGAAATCCGCGGACGGATCCGTCACCTGCGGCAGGAGCTCGAGCGCATCCGGGCTGATAAGGCCCGGGCCCGTGACCAGTCAGGACGCAGCCTGGAGATGGCGCGCGCCGAGATCACGGCCCTGGAGAACCTGCTGGCCGATCAGACCGATTGGTTGCAGCAGGTCAGGGCCCTGTCCGGAGCAGGGGCCATCACGGGGCGTGAACAGTACGAGGTCGCGGCTCGGCTGCAGGAGACCCGTCGTCGCCTGATGGAGTCGCGGGAACGCGCCATGGAGGCGGAGCGTGCCCTGCAGCAAGGCGATGAAAGCCTGCGTGAGCGCGAACGGCAACTGCGACTGTCATTGGATATCGCCCGAACCAATCAGGCCTTCCTCGATATCCGCGCCGACGTGGACGGGGATATTGTCGAGGTGGAGGTCCGACCCGGCGATACCGTGGGCCCGGGCACGACGCTGCTCACCATGACCCGCCCGTCCGTGCCCGAACTGACCGCCTATCTACGCCCCGCCGACGGCGCCTTCGTGCAGGCCGGGGGGCCGGTGGAGGTCCGACTCCCGGACGGTACACGGCTTCCCGGGGAGGTGATCGGCCGGCCACGACTGACCGGCCGGGTACCAGCGACCATGCGGCAACTCATCCAGGATGCGGAAGCCGCGCTGATGGTGCGCATCGGCCTGAACGAGGCGGTTCCGGAGGCCATGGCGGTGCATGGCCTGCCGGTTTCCGTGGAGTTTGCCAGCGGTCTCGATGTTGCGCTCAAACGCCTGGACCTCATGCCGGCCATGGAGGATGCGGTGACCGCCTTCGCCCAGAGCCGGGAGACCCAATAACGGCATTCACGCCGTGTCGCGATCAGGCTCCCCGAGGGCGTGGCGCTGCAGGCGCTTGATCTCGTCGCGCAGCTTGCCGGCCTCCTCGAACTCGAGGTTGCGGGCGTGCTGGTGCATCTGCTGCTCGAGCGCCTTGATCCGCTTGACCGCCTGGGCGGTGGTGAGGTCGGCATAGGCGCGGGCCTCCTCTGCCACCTCGGCATAATGCTCGGCGGTGGCGGGTGCACTGGCACCCCCCCGTTCCATGACATCGGCAATCGCCTTGCGGATACCCTGCGGCGTAATGCCATGGGCCTCATTGTGGGCCATCTGCTTCTCTCGCCGACGCTCCGTCTCGTCGATCGCCCGGCGCATGGAGTCGGTCATCTGGTCGGCGTAGAGGATGGCCCGGCCATTGACGTTGCGTGCCGCCCGGCCGATGGTCTGGATCAGTGAACGCTCGGCACGCAGGAATCCCTCCTTGTCCGCGTCCAGAATAGCGACCAAAGAGACCTCCGGAATATCAAGCCCTTCTCGGAGCAGATTGATCCCGACAAGTACATCGAACTCGCCAAGCCGGAGGTCACGGATGATTTCCGTGCGCTCCACCGTATCGATGTCGGAGTGCAGGTAGCGTACCCGCACGCCGTTCTCCGAGAGGTACTCCGTGAGGTCCTCGGCCATCCGCTTGGTCAGCGTGGTCACCAGGACCCGCTCGCCCGCCTGGCTGCGTTCGCTGATCTCGCCGAGCACGTCATCCACCTGTGTACCGGCCGGGCGCACCTCCACGGCCGGATCCACCAGACCGGTGGGCCGGACCACCTGCTCGGCCACGGTGGCGGCATGCTGCTGCTCGTAGGGGCCGGGCGTGGCAGAGACATAGATACGCTGCGGGGCGATCTCGTCGAATTCCTCGAACTTCAGCGGCCGGTTGTCCAGCGCCGATGGCAGCCGGAAGCCGTATTCCACCAGGGTTTCCTTGCGCGCCCGATCCCCGCGATACATGCCGCCCACCTGCGAGACGGTCACATGCGACTCATCAATGAACAGAATGGCATCGTCGGGGACATAGTCGAACAGACACGGGGGCGGCTCGCCCGGCCCCCGCCCGGAGAGGTAGCGGGAGTAGTTCTCGATTCCGTTGCAGTAACCGAGCTCCTGCATCATCTCCAGGTCAAAACGCGTGCGTTGCTCCAGCCGCTGGGCCTCGAGCAACCGACCGGCGCCCTGGAGCTGGTCGAGCCGCTCCTTCAACTCCACCTTGATCTTGTCGATGGCGCCGAGCACCGTCTCCCGCGGCGTGACATAGTGCGATTTCGGATAGACCGTCAGGCGCGGCACCCGCCGCAGCACCTCACCGGTGAGCGGATCGAACCAGGCGAGGCTCTCGATTTCGTCATCGAAGAGCTCCACCCGCACCGCTTCGTCCTCGGACTCGGCGGGGAAGATATCGATCACGTCGCCGCGGGCCCGGTAGGTCCCGCGCGAGAAATCATAGTCGTTGCGGGCATACTGCAGCTGGGCGAGCCGGCGGAGGATGCGGCGCTGGTCCACCTGTTCGCCCTGCTGGAGATGCAGGACCATCTCCAGGTAGGCCGTCGGATCACCGAGGCCGTAGATCGACGACACCGAGGCGACGATGATCGTGTCCCGCCGCTCGATAATGGCCTTGGTCGCCGACAGACGCATCTGCTCGATGTGGTCGTTGACCGAGGCATCCTTCTCGATGAAGGTGTCGGAGGACGGCACATAGGCCTCGGGCTGATAGTAGTCGTAGTAGGAGACGAAATACTCCACCGCATTGTTCGGGAAGAATGCCTTCATCTCGCCGTAGAGCTGGGCAGCCAGCGTCTTGTTGGGCGCCAGGATCACCGCCGGGCGCTGCTCGCGGGCGATCAGGCTCGCCATGGTGAACGTCTTGCCCGAGCCGGTGACGCCAAGCAGGGTCTGATGCGGGTGACCGGCCTGCAGGCTGGCCGCCAGCGATGCGATCGCGGTCGGCTGGTCCCCCGCCGGGTCGAAGTCACTCTCGATCTGGAAACGTCGTGTCTGATCCGTCATGCAATGCAGGCCCAGTGGTGTTTCGCGTATCATCCACGCCAAACAACAGAAATGGAGGCGATCCTTGGATATTCAACTCTCCGAGCGCGTGGAACGCGTGAAGCCCTCGCCGACGATGGCCGTCACCGCCCGGGCCGCCGAGATGCGCGCGGCCGGGCATGACATCATTGGTCTCGGGGCCGGCGAGCCCGATTTCGATACGCCTGATCATATCAGCGAAGCGGCCATCCAGGCGATCCGCAACGGGCAGACCCGTTATACCCCGGTGGACGGCACGCCGGCGCTCAAGCAGGCGATCCAGGCCAAGTTCCAGCGTGACAACGGGCTGGTCTATGAAGCCAACCAGATCCTCGTTTCCTCCGGCGCCAAGCAGAGCCTCTACAACCTGTTCACCGCGGTCCTCAATGCCGGCGACGAGGTGGTCATCCCGGCGCCCTACTGGGTGTCGTACCCGGACATGGCACTGCTGGCCGATGGCGTACCGCGCATCGTCGAGGCGGATCAGTCGCAGCGTTTCAAGGTCACGCCGGCGCAGCTCGAGGCGGCCATGACCGAGCGCACGCGCATTGTGGTGCTGAACAGCCCCTCCAACCCCACCGGCAGCGCCTACAGCCGCGCGGAGTTCGAGGCACTGGGCGAGGTGCTGCGCCGACATCCACAGGTGCTCATCGCCAGCGACGACATCTACGAACATATCCTCTGGACCGCAGAGGCGTTCAGCAACATCGCGATGGTCTGCCCGGATCTCGCCGACCGCACGGTGGTGGTCAATGGCGTATCCAAGGCCTATGCCATGACCGGCTGGCGGATCGGTTACGCCGCCGGACCGGCGCGTGTGATCGGCGCGATGAAAAAGATCCAGTCGCAGAGCACCTCCAATGCCAGCTCCATCTCGCAGGCCGCCTCCGTGGCCGCACTGGACGGCGACCAGGGTGTGATCGCGCCGATGGTCAAGGCCTTCCGCGAGCGCCACGACTATGTCGTTGACCGGCTGAATGGCATGCGGGGGGTCAGCTGCATTGCCGGCGACGGGACCTTCTACGCCTATCCGGATGTCAGCGAGGCCATCACCCACATCGAAGGCGTCGGCACGGACACGGAGCTCGCGGAGTACCTGATCGGTGAGGCCAACGTGGCACTCGTTCCCGGTACGGCCTTCGGCCTCCCGGGCCATGCGCGCATCTCCTATGCCACCAGCATGGATAACCTGGAAAAGGCCATGGACCGGCTCGAGCGCGTGTTCGGGCGCGACTGAGCCGCCCTGCAATCACGCCGTGCCGGTTGACGGCACGGCGTGAGACGCTACACTACGCGCTTCGACAAGGCGGCGATTCCCCGGTAGCTCAGCGGTAGAGCGAGTGACTGTTAATCACTGGGTCGGCGGTTCGAATCCGTCCCGGGGAGCCA
>CAJXND010000049.1 GCA_913056385.1 uncultured Ectothiorhodospiraceae bacterium | reverse complement strand
CGCGAAGCCGAGGAACAGGCGCGGCGTGAGGCCGAGGAGCGCGCCCGTCGCGAGGCCGAGGAACAGGCCCGGCGTGAGGCCGAGGAACGCGCCCGTCGCGAGGCGGAAGCGCAGGCCCGCCGCGAGGCCGAGGCCCGCGCCGAGGCAGAGGCTCGGGCCCGGGCGGAGGCCGAGGCCCAGGCCCGTCGCGTGGCCGAGGCCCGTGGCACCTTCGATGCCGCCATCCGGCAGAAGGTGGAGCGGGCCTGGACCCGTCCGGCCGGCATCCCGGATGGGCTGAGTTGCGTCGTCGCCGTGCGGCTCGGCCCCGGCGGCACCGTGCTCTCCGCCCAGGTGGTGCGCACCAGCGGCAACGCCGCGTTCGATCGCTCCGCCGAGACCGCCGTCCGCCGCGCCGACCCCCTGCCCATGCCCGACGAACCCGCCCTCGCGGCCCCGTACCGCCAGGGTGTGGAACTGATCTTCGCGCCGGATGAATAGCGGGATGCGCGCAGCAAGATCCGGCCGCTTTCGATAGCATGTACCCACTGATCCGGTCCGATGACCGGAACCCCAACAATGGACGCTCTGCCATGCGATCACTCCCGACAAGCGGCCACGATCCTCACGCGGCTCAACCCGGCCCCTCCCGAATGCGGCGCATGCTTGCACCGGCACTGGCCTTCCTGGCGCTCGTGGCCCTCGCGACCACCCTCGCCCTGGCGCCCGCCGGCCATGCCAGCGCCCAGGTCCGCATCGAGATCACCGGCGGCGAGGCGGCGGCCCTGCCCATCGCCGTGGTGCCCTTCGCCGAGGAAGGCGTGGATCCGGGCATCGACATTGCCACGATCATCCGCGCCAATCTCTACCGCAGCGGACTGTTCGATCCGCTGGATCCGGCCAACCACCTCGGCGAGCCCGCCCGCTTCGAGGACGTCCGCTTCCGCAACTGGCGCGCCCTGGGGGCCGACACCCTGGTGGTCGGCAGCATCGCCCCGCTCGACGGCGGCAACTACCGGGTCCGCTACGAGCTGCTCGACGTCTACGCCGGCGAGCGCATCACCGGCCAGCGCTTCCGTGTCACCCCCGCCGGCCTGCGCAACCTCGCCCACACCATCAGCGACCAGATCTTCGAGGCGCTGATCGGCCGTCCGGGCGGCTTCAACACCCGGATTGCCTACATCGAGGAAGTCGGCCCGGTGGATGACCGCGAATACCGCCTGGTGGTGGCGGAGGCCGACGGCCATCGACCCCAGACCATCCTCAACTCCAGCGAACCGCTCATGTCGCCGGACTGGTCGCCGGACGGCGAGCGGCTCGCCTACGTCTCCTTCGAGTCCGGCCGCAGCTCGCAGATCTTCGTCCAGGACGTGGCCACCGGTGAGCGGCGCGTGGTGGCGAGCTTCCCCGGCATCAACGGCGCCCCGGCCTGGTCGCCCGACGGTGAGCAGCTCGCCATCACCCTCTCCCGGGGCGGCAACCCGGACATCTACCTGATTGATCCGGACGGGGACGGCGGCGCCCGTCAGCTCACCCGCCACTTCGGCATCGACACCGAGCCCACCTGGGCCCCCGACGGCGAGTCCATCTACTTCACCTCCAACCGTGGCGGCAGCCCGCAGATCTACCGCATCCCGACGGACGGCGGCGATGCCGAGCGGGTGACGTTCGAGGGGCGCTACAACGCGAGCCCCAGCGTCTCGGATGACGGCCGCTTCCTCGCCTTCGTCACCCAGGACGGCGATGGCTTCCGCATCGCGGTGCAGGACCTGGACCAGGGGTTCATGCGCGTACTCACCGAGGGGCCCCTGGACGAGTCGCCGAGCTTCTCGTCGAGCGGCACCATGATCGCCTACACCCGCTCCACCGGCGAGGGCACCGAGCTGGCCACCGTGTCGGTCTTCGGCCGGGTGCAGGGCGAGCTCACGCGCTTTGACAATACCGTGCGCGAACCGGACTGGGGGCCGCTCTAGACGCCCCCGGCAGGATAGACCCGCGGGAAAACGCTTTTCGTCAGCGCCTTTTCCGCTTTTAATAGGGGTATCGACCCAAAGGGTTCACCGAACCATGGCATCGCACCGATCAGGAACAGGAGAATCTTCCATGAAATCTAGCTTCCGCTGGCTGCTGCCCGTGGCCTTCACCGTCGTGCTGGCCGGCTGTGCCACCACCGAAGACGACATCAACGACACCGAGATGGCCGAAATCGACCAGGCCGCTGCCGCGGAAATGGAGGCCGGCGGTGCCGGCGCCTCCGCCTCAGGTGCCGAGGGCGCGGCCGGATTCGAGGGCGAGCCCCTGGAAGACCCGGCCAGCCCGCTGTCCGATCGCGTGGTCTACTTCGAATATGACAGCGCCGTGCTCACCGACGAGGGCATGGAGCTGATCGAGGTGCATGGCGAGTACCTCGCCGACAATCCCGAGCGGGCCATCCTGGTCGAGGGGCATACCGACGAGCGCGGCTCGCGCGAGTACAACCTCGCCCTCGGCGAGCGCCGCGCGGAATCCGTCCAGCAGGCCTTGCTGATCGCCGGGGCGGATGAGACGCAGGTCGATATCGTCAGCTACGGCGAGGAGAGCCCGGTGGTGAGCGGCAGCACCGAATCCGCCTGGGAGCAGAACCGCCGCGCCGAGCTCGTCTACGAACGCTGAACGAGGCATCCCAGGAGGCTTCATGTCGCGCATCGCCCGCCCCCGTCTGATGGTCGGCGCCGCCCTGGCGCTGGCCGCGACCCTGGCCGCCACCAGCATGCCGGCCTTCGCCCAGACCAACCTGGAGCGACGGGTTGACCGGCTGGAACAGCGCCTCGAGGGCAGCGCCCTCATGGGGCTGATGAACCAGGCCGAGACCCTGCGCCAGGAGGTCAGCACGCTGCGCGGCGAGGTCGAGCAACTACAGCGCCAGATCGATGATCTGCGCGATCAGCAGCGGCAGATCTACCTGGACGTGGATGGCCGGCTGCAGACGCTGGAGAACGGCGGCGGTAACGGCTCAGCGGGCACCGGCGACAGCGGCGCCTCCGCCGGCGATGCGGCGACGGGCGGATCCCTGTCGGGTGGGTCGGCCGGCGGCACCGACGGGTCGGGCAGCGCCGCGGGCACCGCGTCCGGCGGGCCGGACAGCACGGGTGACGCCGAGGCCTCGAGCCCGGGCAGTGCCAGCGGCACCGCGGCGGCCGATCAGGAAGCCGCTGCCCGCCGCGATTATGACAGTGCCTTCGAGACCCTGCGGGCCGGCCGCTACCCCGAGGCCGCCGAGGCGTTCCGACGGTTCGTGGCCGATCACCCGGAATCGGCGCTTGCCGCCAATGCCCGTTACTGGCTTGGTGAGTCGTACTACGTGGTGCGCGACTTCGATGCCGCACTCCCCGAGTTCCAGCAGGTGATCGACAACTACCCGGAGAGCAACAAGCGCCCCGATGCACTGCTCAAGATCGGTTTCGTGTACTTCGAGCAGGGCCGCATGGAAGAGGCCCGGACCACACTCGAGCGGGTTGTCGCGGATTTCCCGGACACCACGGCCGCCAACCTCGCCCAGCGGCGACTCAATCAGATCTGAGCGTTTTAAAAACTGCGGGCGAGATCACGATCGCTTGTTCATGCGGGCCGCTTAACAGTTTTTGATCGCCAGTGACGAGAGTCGCTTCCGGCTCGTGATCAAGCAGGGCCCACAAATGGTTATCGCCCGGATCCGGCGCGTTGCCGTCCACCACGGGCTCACGCCAGAGCGCATTCAGTGTGATCTCGGTCAGTACCGCATCAATCTCCCGGTCAGCCAGCCCATGCAGCGCGACGATCTTCGGTCGCAACAGCACCGCTCGATACTCCGAAAGGAGGGCTGGTGAGAGCAGAAACAAGAGCTCGCCGTTGAGCATGTCATTCAGTACGCGGGCCGTCGGGCTGTTCGTGTCAGCAGTAATAAACCCCGCTACCAAGACATTCGTGTCGACAACTACGAGCCTCATCGCTTCTGGCGCGTTTGAGCGACCTCGTCATCAGCCAGCTCGAGAGCCTGCACTTCGGTGAGCGCTGCATTCGATCGCGCTCGCTCGACCAGTTCTCTGGCGTCCTCGGTGGGCTTAATGCCACGCAGGCGTAGACTTTCTTCGATCAACTTGCCAATCGGTCGACCCTGCCGCGCGGACGCCTCCTTGAGCGCGCGGTGCAGATCATCATCTAAAGTGATCGTCAGTCGGCTCATCGTTCACCTCCGCACCATTCATTGGAGAGCATCATAACACCAAAACACCAACTCGAGCCTCCGGGGGCTTATCCGCCACCGGATTCAATATTGCCGCTGGGCCCGCAGCGCCGTATCATTCCGCCGCAGTGGGTCGTTAGCTCAGTTGGTAGAGCATCGGACTTTTAATCCGCTGGTCGCAGGTTCGAATCCTGCACGACCCACCAGATATCCCACCAAAGGTAGACGACAAGCGGGCGACCTTCCGCGCCGCGGCCTGACGCCGCCACTCGTCTCTCACTCCCAAACCGTCAGTTGACGAACGCGCTTCAAGACACCTCGGCTCACCGACTCATGAATGCTGGCCGGGAAATCGTCAGGCAGCGCCTGCGCGGTCTTCTCAAGCGCGCTCGCGGCGTTATCTGCCATTTCCTCGATCGCCATTTTAACGAGTGTCTTTGGCAGGCCCGCCTCTTGTCCGGTCTGGATGAAATGCCGTCCCACAGTCTCTTCGATCCGATAGTGGCGCCTGGCACCCACCGACATGGCCAGCTTCATTTGTTTGCGCTCGATCTGGCGACTGTCCAGGCTCGGTTGTGCAGTCAGAACGTCATAGAGCGGGGTCAGTCGATAACTGCCGCCCGGGCTCAGAAAAACACTGAAATTCTTGGCATGGCCGTCCGTGGCGCCGATCAGCCAGAATAGGATTTGAGCCTTGAATACCGTCTGCTGATCGGTGGCCGGCTCGTCACTGCCCTTCAACAGGGTTAGAACATCGACCATGCCAGGTCCACCGTCACTCTGGTATTTGCGAGTCGGGGCGACGGACAAGGCCTGGCAGCAATCCTCCTGCGGCAGCCGCAGCAGTCGCCCGGTCGGGGTCCAGCGCCGGTCGAAGCGCTCGATGACAAGAGCCCTGGTACGGCCAAAACATTGCATCGTGGCCTGATTGACCGGCAGCCCAAACGCCTCGGCCAGTTTCAGGCAGTAATACTCGTTCTCGACGCTGTCAGACAGGTTGACGCCGTTCGGCAACTGTCCGATTTGCGTCTTGAAAATATGGGTCGTCGGGGTCGTTCCGTGAGGCTTGAGCCATCGGCCCTCGTGCCACAGCAGCGCCGTCTTCTCCTGCGCTCCGGCGACCGATATACGAAACGGATCGTCGCGACTGAGCCCGAGCGGCGCCTGCGCAAGGCCGTGCAGCAGCGCTTCGATCGCGTGATCATCGACGGGCGTGCCGACGATCATGTTGGGATCATCGCCGCGGTGGTAATGCTGATCATCATGCTCGTGGTTATCCTTGTCAGCGGCGACGAACTGCAAGGCGCCAACGCAATCAGCGCCGATCACCGCGAGCAGGCTATAGGTGTCAGCGCCGGCAGCACCCACCTTTTCGGCGACACGTCGCCTGAGCGCGTCGGAGTCCGGGAGCAGATTCTCGAACACGGCGGCGACTGGCGCCCCGTGGTATGGCTCCTCCCGCAGAGGGAGAGACAGCGAGATCGGGAGTGCATACGCCCAATCGAGCCAGGCCTGATCGTAAGCGAACGAAATGGCGCCGCCGGGCGCCTTGGTCAGATGCCCGACGAGGCGATTATTGAGCAGGACCCGCAGCGGCGCGTGTTGACGGCGCCGCGGCATCAGAAGATCTCCGCAATCTCTGCAGCACTGCCCCTGGAGCGCTTCGCGATGCGGAACTCCAGATCCAGGGCAGCCAGCACCGCCAGGATGGTATCCAGCCGGGCCGCCGGGTTGCCGGTCTCAATGAGGGAGATCGTCTCCTGGCGCAGCCCGGCCTTCTCGCCAAGCTGTGCCTGCGTCAACCGCTGACCTTTCCGGGTGCGGCGGACGAAGTTGCCGATCTGTCCGGGTGTGCGAGCCAGATCATTCATGGTCCTTGCCTCGACTCCAATATGCGGCAATCCCGATAATATCGCAGTATCGGAATCAGCGCATAGACTAGCTTATGCGCTGATCGTAATAAATAGACATTATCGGATTTGCCGCATAAAGATTATATCCTTCCCCGGCATAGGCCCGGACTTTTAATCCGCTGGTCGCAGGTTCGAATCCTGCACGACCCACCAGATATCCCACCCTAGAATCCGTCGCGTTCCGCGCCCAGCACTCGGGTTTCCTCACCCCAGCGCGATCACGGCCGCCACCGCAATCAACAGACCACCCGCGATCTGATTCGCTCGCCGCAGCGCCTCCGGTGACTGCAGCAACAGGCGCAAGCGATCGATCCCGAGCGCGAAGATCAGGTTGCCGCAGAAGGGCACCAACACCGACACCGCCACGATGGCCACGATATCCACCGTCCCGACCGCGCTCAGATCAAAAAAGCCCGGCAGAACACCCAGATAGAACAGAATCGCCTTGGGATTGCCCAGAATCGCGACCAGTCCGGCGGCAAAGCCCGGCCATACCCCGGGCCGCGTCAGCCGGCCATCCGCATGCAGTGCCCGGCCGGCATGGCGGATGAGCTGGATCCCCATCACCAGGAAGATCGCCGCCCCCACCCAGCGCAGCACCAGCATGAACTCGCCGTACACCGAGACGATCCATGTGAGACCGAAGATCGCCGCCAGCGGCCAGAGCAGATCCCCCACCACCACGCCAAGCGCCAATGGCCAGGCACCCGCGAACCCACCCGCCAGCGTACGCGCCAGGAGTGCGAGCCACACCGGCCCCGGGGTCAAGAACAGAATCAGCAGCGCGCCGGCGTAAAGACCAAGATCCAACCCGTTGATGCTCATGGCACCCAGCCTGGCAATCGCCTAATGCCCATCAATGGCCAGGTTCAAGCCGCTGTATGGCGCCAAGATGCCGGGCCTTTCGATAATACCGCTCATCCGCGGTGATCAGTCGCGCACCCGAGTTCTTCAGGGCAATCGCGTGGTACATCGTGTCGAAAAGGTGATGCCCGAGCTGGACTGATAACGCCCGTGCCGCTTGGTAAATGGTCACATCATCAAAGACCGAAAACTCCATCTCGAGGAAATCCGCAATGTCAGCGACAGACTCGTCGGGTTTCAAGCGGGCCAGTACAGCGGCCACCTCTGCGCGGAAGTGTGGAGGCTGCAGAAAATGGACCTCACCCGAACAGCTTGCACGCAACCACCGCAGTGCCTCATCTGAATTCCTCTCGTGGTCGCTCTCGTGCAAAAACCACTTCACTGCCACGCTCGCGTCGACGACCAGCGGGATCATGGCCTCCCCTCTTCCCTGGCCGCCTGGATATCCGTCTCACTGAAACTGGGCGCATGTTCCCGTCTCGCGATGATGCGCTCCACTGCGGCGCAATGCCGTTGGCGGCGCCTCTCGCGCTCTACCGCTTCACGCATCAGCTCCGAGATCACAGCGCTCTTGTTCTGTCCCTTGAAGGTTTCATTGAATGCCTCCTTCACATCGTCGGGAACACTGTAATTGACGCTACCCATCTCAAAACCACCCCATTAAAGAAATTTTCTATAACGTAGCATGCGCCGGGTTTAGCGCACACCCGAGAGCGACTGAGAGTTTCCGCACGCCCGACGCCGTATAACGGCGGATGGCGCCTCCAGCGTGGGGGCATTCACTCGGGCGTTCGCATGGCGCCGGTATCGGGGTAACAATACGGTTCAGGGGCACGCGAACCGGGAGCAACGATGAGTGCGGGGACAGGGCGAGGGGCAGGCGAGGGGCAGGCCCGACGGATCGTATGGCGTCTGCTGGCCGCGCTCTGCGTGGTGGTGTCCGTGGCGGGCGCTGCACCGGCCACCGGCCCCCTCAACATCACTGATCAGCTCCACTACTGTCCACCCGAGGTCACGCTGACCACCCCGGACGCCATCGCCCGCTGTGACCTGACCCAGCGCCCGGCCGACCGGGGCCAGCGCCTCGATAACGCGCCACAGCTCATGCGGCTGACCATCACCAACCCCGCAGCCAGCCCCCAGGCGGCGCGCCTTTTCATCGGCCCCTACTATCTGGCCTCGATCGAGCTCTTCCAGCCGAACACCGGCACCCTGACCCCGATCGGTGAGGGCGGGGCCTTTGCCGGCGGCGATACCGGCAGTGCCGCGATCGGCGGCCATGTCTTCCCGATCACCCTCGCGCCGGGGGAGAACGCCTTTCTGCTCCGGCTGGAGGCGCCCGGCTTCGCCCATCTGTCGATCCGCGTCGATCCCCGGGATAGCGCCATGCCGGCGCCGACACCGTCGGTCCTCTCCATCGGCCTGCACCTGGGCATGCTGGCGGCGCTTGCGGGTCTGGCGCTGGTGCCGGTGATCCTGCGGCCCGGCCCGGTCAGCAACCGCCTGCTGGTGCTCGTCACCGTCATCCTGGCCCAGGTGAGCCTTGGCAGCGGTGTACTGCCCACGCTGATCCCCGACCTGCCCGGCCGGCCCGCCATGACGGCTTTCATGATCCTGATCATGCTGCGCATGGCGACCTGGGGCTGGCTGTACCAGGCACTGATCCAGCCGCATTACGACCGCACCTGGTACCGGCTTGCCTGCCGCATCAGCTATCTCGTCGCCGGCGTCGCAAGCGTGCTGTATCTGCTGGAATGGCTGGTGGCGGCGCGGGCGCTGAGCCTGCTGCTGATCCTCGCCGTGCCGGTGCTCCATACTGTCGCGGGCCTGCGCGCTGCCATTCGCGGGCGGCTTTTCAAGCAGGCCCTGGTCGGATCGCTGGTGATCTACGATCTACTGCAAATCATCGCCATCGTGCTGCTGGTCACCGACAGCGGGCAGTCGGATCTGCCGGTGATCATCTCCCGGGTGCTCGACCTCGCCATCCCGCTGCTCGCCATCGGCACCGTACTGCTGCGCAACCGCGCGAGCGACCAGCAGCTCGCCGTCGCCGAGCAGGAGCTCGCGCGCAGCGAGGCCCAGCTCGCCGCCGAGACCGCCGCCCGCGACGAGAAACGCCTGCTCCTCGATATGCTCACCCACGAAATCCGCAACCCGCTTGCCACCATCAGGCTCGCCAGCCGCGCGCTGCAGGGCCAGACCGGGGGGAACGACCCGGGGGTCCAGCGCCGGCTGGTGAACATCGACCGGGGCATCCGCACCATCGACGCCGTCATCGAGCGCTGCGACCTGCATAACCGCATCGAGGACACCGGGATCACGCCGGACTATCGATCGGTCCACCTCAACCGCCTGATCCTCGAGCTCATCGAGCGCTTCGGCCTGCTTGATCGCGTGACCGTCTCCGGTCCGGCGCTCCCGGCCATCCGCACCGATCCGCAACTGCTCGAGACGCTGCTCGGCAACCTGCTCGACAACGCCGCCAAGTACTCGCCGCCCGGCAGCCGGATCGAGCTCGCCATCTTCACGCCCACGATGGACCCGGCCGGTGACGTCCGGCACTGGGGCATACGGGTGAGCAACCCGATCGAGGCGGACATGGTCCCGGACCCGGAACAGCTCTTCGAGCGCTACTACCGCCACAGCCATGCCCGACGCCAGGGCGGCTCGGGGCTGGGCCTCCCCCTGTCGCGGCGCATCGCCGAGCTGCTCGACGGCCGGCTCACCCCGCGGATCGAGGCCGACCGCATCCATTTCGAATTCCAGGTGGAGGGCGACTGAATGCTCCGCGAACTCGTCATTGTCGAAGACGATGCCACGCTGCGCGAGGAACTCGCGTATCTCTTCGAGGAGGCGGGCTACAACGTGCATCAGGCCCTCAACCTCGAGGGCCTGCTGGATATCCTCCGGCTCCACCCGGTGCGGCTGCTGATCCTCGATCTCAACCTGCCGGGCGTGAGCGGCTACGAGATCGCCCAGCAGCTCCGCCAGACCCATCCCGCTATCGGCATCATCATGCTCACCGCCCGCTCGCGCACCGAGGACCGGGTCAAGGGCTACGGGGCCGGGGCGGATATCTATCTCACCAAACCCGCCGATCCGGTGGAACTGACCGCCGCGGCGGCGAGCCTCGGCCGACGGGTGCTGGGCGAGCGATATACCAATGACCTGACGCTCAACTGCCTGCAGGGCACGCTGCAGGCGCCGGATCAGCCCGCGGTTGAGCTGACTCCGGCGGAGACACTGATCCTCCGCGCCCTGGCCCTGGCGCCGGATGCCACGCTGGATACCGGCGAGCTCATGGATCTGCTCGAGGAGAAGTTCCCCGAGCGCAGCGCCACCCGCCGGTCGCTGGAGAACAGCATCAGCCGCATCCGCGGCAAGGCCACCGCCCTGCTGCCGGAGGGCGCCAATCTGATCCGCTCGGTCCGCGGACTCGGCTACCAGCTCGGCCTGCCCATCCAGCTCGTCGACTGACACGCTCCGCCCTGAGAGCGACTGAGAGGCTGACTGTCGCGCCGCATGGTGTACTGCGAATCTTGAAAGCTTTTGAGAGACTTTGGCCGATGGAACATCGTCATGACCACGGGATCGGGCCGTCGCACCGGGTGGCATCGGCAGGGCCGGGCGCACATGCGCCAGAGGCGCCCATCCCCTTTCCGCGAGTGCCGGCAACGGAGCATGCCTTTGAAGGCCATCGGAGCGGGATGCGCGAGTGCCTTCGCCGCGAGACCACCCAGGCGCGCATGTTTCATGCGGAGCTGACTGCCGAGGGCGTGCCGGTGGCGGATAGCGTGGCGGCCCTGCAGTTGCCCTGGCTGGAGAGTCTATTTCACAGCCCGGCGCGGGTCGAGCGGGTACTCCACCCCGACCGGCTCGCGGTTCCCGCTGCCCGTTTACTGGAGAGCATGCACATCCCCGTGCCCGAACACGCAATACACTCCGAGGTCATGCTGATGGAGGCCATCCAGCAGCATCTCGGCATCACTCGCCTCTTCGCCTCAGGCATACACCGTCTGAACCTGCGCCTCTCGCGGCTGCGGCAGGCACGACGATGCGAGGAACTCCAAGGAATGCTGTACCTGTGGGAGGCGACCCTGCGGTCGACGTGAGGCGCAGACTCAGCCGCTCTGGCGGATCATCGCCGGCGGCTTGATGAACGGCTCGGGCCGGGCCGGCGGATCCTCCCGTGGCACCAGCGACTCGGGATCGTGCCGGGCGCGATCGACCATATCCACCGTGGTATCCCAGTACCTGTTGAGCGCCTGCTCGAGCTTGGCCGAGGGATGCAGGCGCCGGACACGGCGATCCTCGCTGCAGCGCCGGACCTCCACCCAGCCGCTGCGCTCAAGGTCGCGGAGATTATGCTGGATCCCCGCCTCCGAGTACGGCAGCTCGTGGACCAGACCCTTCATGGTGAGGGTCTCGCCCATCCGGTGATGGAACGCGACCGCCAGACAGATATCCACGGGGATGTTGGAGCCTTCCATGGGCAGCATCTCGCTGGCCAACTGACGCATCCGGTAGACCAAGAGCTCGGGGTGAATCATCCGCTGCCTCCTTGCAGGCCAGGTGGCCATGTCAAGTCATCTATAATCGGTATCAGTCAATACTTAACAATGAGACTAACCTCAGTTAAATATTTTGCAAATTAATCGACTCGTAAAAAAATCCTTTAATTCCATGGTCTATCCCCCCTATATGGGGGAGGGTTGCGGCCGGGGCCGACGGCTGCGGCCCCGGTAAGGTGGTGGCGTTGCCGATTTCGATGTCGCCCCGTCAGCCCGCTGCGGCCAGCGCCTGGTCGATGTCGGCGAGGATATCGTCGATATGCTCGATGCCCACCGAGAGGCGGACCATGTCGCGGGTCACGCCGGCGCTCACGAGCTCCTCGTCGTTGAGCTGCCGATGGGTGGTGGTGGCCGGGTGGCAGGCGAGCGACTTAGCGTCACCGATATTCACCAGCCGGGTGATGAGCCCGAGCGCGTCGATGAACTTCGCGCCGGCCTCCTCGCCGCCCTTGATGCCGAAGCTGAGGATGCCGCCGGCGTTGCCTCCCATGTATTTCTGCACCAGCGAGTAGTAGGGGCTATCGGTGAGGCCGGCGTACTTCACCCAGTTCACGCCGGGATGGCCCTTGAGGTGCTCGGCCACCGCCAGCGCATTCTCGCCATGGCGCTCCATGCGCAGCGGGACGGTCTCGATGCCCTGCATGAGCAGGAACGCGTTCATCGGCGAGAGGGCCGCGCCCATGTTGCGCAGCGGTGCCACGCGGCAGCGGCCGATGTAGGCCGCCGGCCCCAGCGCATCGGTATAGACCACCCCGTGGTAGGAGGGATCGGGCTCGGTGAGCATGGGGTATTTCTCGGCATGCTTCGCCCAGGGGAAGTTGCCGGAGTCGACGATCACGCCGCCCACGGTGGTGCCGTGCCCCCCCATGGCCTTGGTCAGTGAGTGGATGACGATGTCGGCCCCCTGCTCGACGGGCCGCCAGAGCACCGGCGTCGGCACGGTGTTGTCGACGATCAGCGGCACGCCATGGCGATGGGCGATGGCGGCGAAGGCCTCGATATCGACGACATTGCCGTTGGGATTGCCGACGGTCTCGGCGTAGACGGCCCGGGTGTT
>CAJXND010000048.1 GCA_913056385.1 uncultured Ectothiorhodospiraceae bacterium | reverse complement strand
CCCGCGAGGCCACCGAGAAGGCCGGCCGATGAACGGTGTCCCGATGCAGACATACCCCGCCACCTGGCGACGCCCACCGCAGATCCTCACCCATCGGGGCTGGCGAATCGCCATACAGCTCGGCATCCTCGCCTATCTCGTTCTTGCCGGCGCGTCCATTGAAGTCGACTGGCAGCGCGTAGTGGTCGGACTGGATCGTGGCCAGCGCTTTGCCATGGGTTTCCTGCAGCCGGATTTCGCGAGCCGCTGGGGGGATATCTCACGGGGCCTCATTGAGAGCCTGACCATGACGCTGACCTCGACGGTGATCGGTGTCCTCATCTCGGTGCCGATTGGCATCGGTGCCGCGCGCAACCTCACACCCCGCTATGTGTATCTGGTCTGCCGCGCGATCATCGCCGTGAGTCGCGCCCTCCAGGAGGTGATCATCGCGATCTTCTTTGTCGCCATGTTCGGCTTTGGCCCATTTGCGGGCTTCCTGACGCTGAGCTTTGCGACGATTGGTTTTCTGGCCAAACTCCTTGCTGACGATATCGAGGAAATCGAGCCGGGCCAGGCCGATGCGATCCGTGCCACCGGCGCCTCGTGGTGGCAACTGATCAACTACGCCATCCAGCCCCAGGTCATGCCGCGGCTCATCGGCCTCTCGCTCTATCGGCTCGACATCAATTTCCGCGAATCGGCGGTCATCGGCATCGTGGGTGCCGGCGGCATTGGTGGCACACTCAACACCGCCATCGATCGATATGAATATGACAGTGCAGGCGCCATTCTCCTAGTGATCATCGCCATTGTGATGCTGGCCGAATATGCCTCGGGCTATGTCCGGAAGTTCGTCCAATGAGCCGGCCCACGGAACAGAACACAGTCTGGCAGCGTCGCACGACCCGGCAACAACTGATGGGCTGGTTTGGCTGGCTGACGCTGGTCGCACTCTTCGTCGGGTGTTGGCAGCTCATGAACCGGGAGACCATGTGGTTTTTCGTGCTTGATGCGCCGCGCCAGGCTGCCGATATCGGCGGTCGAATGTGGCCACCGCGCTGGGAATACCTCCCGGAGCTGCTCGTCCCGCTCTGGGACACCATCAATATCGCCACCATTGGCACCATCGGCGGTGTACTCATGGCCGTACCGACCGCATTCCTCGCTGCCCGCAACACGACGCCATCACCCCGTTTCCTGCGACCGATCGCCCTGTTCATCATCGTGACCTCTCGCTCGATCAATGCGTTGATCTGGGCCCTGCTACTGGTCGCCATCATCGGCCCCGGCATTCTCGCGGGTATGGTCGCCATCGCCCTGCGCTCGATCGGCTTTGTGGGCAAGCTCCTCTACGAGGCGATTGAAGAGACCGATCCGCTGCAGGTGGAGGCCGTGGAGGCCACCGGTGCAAGCCGGGCGCAAGTGCTCAACTACGGGATTGTCCCGCAGATCATGCCGGCCTTCTGGGGGATTTCGGTGTTCCGCTGGGATATCAACATCCGTGAGAGCACCATCCTGGGGCTGGTGGGCGCCGGTGGCATCGGCCTGAAGCTCCAGGGATCGCTCAACACCCTTGCCTGGGGGCAGGTGAGCGTTATCCTTCTGCTGATTCTGGGGACCGTGGTCGTCAGCGAATGGATCTCGGCACGGATGCGCCACGCGATCATCTGAGCTGAACGCGTTAGACTGTCGGGTCTGACAAACGCTTCACGGAATCAGCATGGACCAGCGCATCGCCACCGACCTGCCAGAGGACGCCCCGCCTGGATTCACGGCCTATGAGGCGATCCGGCATCGGCTGCCGGCGTCCAGCCGACGCGGCGCCTGCCGTCGGGCGGAGCATCTGGGTGACATCGCCGATCAGTACGACACGATCCTGGTCGATGCCTACGGCGTCCTGAACCGGGGCATGGAACCGATCGCCGGCGTGCCGGAGCGCATCCAGACCCTGCAAGCCAATGGCAAGCGCGTCATGGTCGTCTCCAACGCGGCGGGGTTTGCGCATCGCACGCTGATGGAGCGTTACGGGCGCCTCGGTTATGCCTTTGATGCCGACGACATCATCACCAGCCGCAAGACGCTGGTGCGCCAGCTCGAGCAGGAGGGCCCGCGCCACTGGGGCATGATCGCGGGCCGGCACTTCGGCCCCGATGAATTCCCTCCCCTCGACTACCGCATGCTGGCCGACGATATCGGCGACTACGATGCCGCCGAGGGATTCCTGCTGGTCGGGGCATCGGAATGGACGCCGGCCCGTCAGGCGCTGCTCATCGAGAGTCTCAAGCGGCAGCCGCGACCGCTGTTCGTGGCCAATCCCGATCTGCTCGCCCCGCAGGAGGGGGGATACTCCACCGAGCCGGGCACCTACGCCCACGAGATCCAGGACGAGACCGGCGTCGAGCCGGTCTTCTATGGCAAGCCGTACAACAATATCTTCGCGCTGACCATGGAGCGACTGCAGCGGGAAACCGACGTTGATCCCGGCCGTGTCCTCATGGTCGGTGATACGCTCCACACGGACATCCTGGGCGGGCAGACCGCGGGGTTGCACACCGCCCTGGTGACACAGACCGGCGTGCTGGCGGACATGGATATCGATGCCGCCATTCATGCCTCCGGTATCGCGCCGGACTGGATCCTTGACCAGGCCTGAGCCCTCACACCGGGAGGAGCAGCCTTGATTCCTCGCATCAACTTCCAGAAGCTCACCGCGGGCGATACGGACACCCTTGGCGCGGTCGCCACTGGCGCCCGGGATACCGGTTTCCTGCTGTTGGAGAACACGCCCATATCGGCCGCAAGGCAACAGGCGGTTCTCGCGGCCTATCTCCAGTTTTTCCGCCAGGATCCCGCGGTGAAGTCCGAGGTGGACATGGCGCGCACCGGTTCGAACCGCGGCTGGGGTGCATCGCGATCCGAGCAGGTCGACCCGGTGTCCAACCCGGATTACAAGGAAGTATTCGACTGCGGCGTACCCCTCCCTGAAACAGACCCGCTCTCCGATCTCCCGGTCTATGCACCGAATCTCTGGCCGAGCTCACCGGCGGGTTTTCGGGAGACCATTGAGGGGTACTTCAGGGAGGCGCGGGACGTCGCCATGGGTGTGCTGCGCGGCATCGCCCGGGCGATCGGTCATGATGCCGATGCATTCGCCGACAAGTTCGCCCGACCCATGGCGCTGCTCCGCGGCAACTACTATCCGCCCCGTCCGGCCTGGGCCGGCGACCGCGATTTCGGCATCGCGACCCATACCGACTACGGCTGCCTGACGCTACTGGCCACCGATGGACGCGGTGGACTTGAAGTGGAATTGCGCGATGGCAGCTGGCATGGCGTGCAGGGAGGCGCCGGCGTCTTCATCATCAACTTCGGCGAGATGCTCGAGATGTGGAGCGGCGGCGCCGTCAAGGCCACGCCGCACCGTGTGGTCGGAAATACCGACGAGCGCATATCCGCGCCGCTGTTCTTCAACCCGGATTACGAGGCGAACGTGGCGCCGAGCGGCTCCGACGAGCCAATCAGTGCTGGCCAGCACCTGAGTCGCCGCTACGCTGAGACCTACCTCCACATGAAAGACGGCTGAGCGCCCACTCGCGGGGCGTTCACTCCATGAGCCATTGCAGCGATAGATCCGCCACGAGCGGACTGGCCGGCGGCAGTTCAAGCGTCATGACGCCCACCACCCGAGGCTCTCCGCGCACACGGGTACGAATGCTGCGGCAGTCGCCGACCATCCCCTCGCTGACGATCTCGCCCTCGAACATGGTGCCGGAGGGACTGGTGTTGCACAGCTTGGCGCCCACCGTCGCACGCCTCTGACGGTTGAGCCGGGCCAGACGGGCAACAGTCCCGGTCCCCGTGGGACAACCCCAGAGGACACCCGGATGCCCGTAGGTCCCGCCAATGGCCGTCCAGCGCCCGGGCATCTCCTCTCGCTCCGGCCACATCCAGTGCAGGAAGCGGGGCAGCCCGACGTCACCCAGCACCGGGTGCTTCAGATCGAAACCGGCCTGCACCGCCTCGATGATCCGGGCGGCGAGGGCCAGTGCATCGGCATCCCCCGCCTGCTCCGGCGGCAGGCCCAGGGCGTCGGCATCGACCATGACGTAATGACCACCACTCCAGACGAGGTCGTAGTCGACCGTTCCGGTCTCCGCCAGCTCGATCGATGCGTTGGCCCGGTGGACAAACGTCTCATCGCCCTCCACATCCACCGAGACCACCTGCCCCGCTGTCAGCGTGACATGCGCATCCGCCCTTCCCCCGGGCGTTTCCAGCCGGACACACTGGACTCCATCGTCAGTCTCGCGGGGGATCCGACCGCTTTCAATGAGCGCACAGGCCGTCGCCATGGTATTGGAGCCCGAGAAGAACGGATAACCCATCACTTCCATGATGATGAAGGCAGCCTGGGCATCCGGATGGACCGCCGGGGTGATCAGGTCAACACAGAAGGCGGGGAACCCATAGGGCGGCTCGATCAGCAGGCGGCGCAGTCCGTCACCCGGACCACTCAGCCATTCCATGCGCTCGCGCACGCTGAGCGCCGGATCGGTGGGGACGCCGGCGAAGACGACACGATGGATGTCGCTGCCGACGGCCACATCCACCCACTCCAGTGGACCGTGCGGTGCGGATGCATCCGCTGGACCATCAGTCCCGGGCATGGGGCGCACCGATCGATTCCCAGTGCCGGTCGGGAACCACCACCAGCTTGCCCACGTAGTCCTTGTTCATGAAATCGGTCTGCGCCCGATGGAAATCCGAGAGCGGATAGGTCGCATCCAGCAGCGGTTTGATACGTCCCGCCAGCACATGGCCGAGCAGCCGCCGGAAATCACTGCGCCGGCCCTGCGAGGAACCATGCAGCTGGAGCTGCTTGAGATACATCGTGCGCAGATCAAGGTCGACGACGGGACCGGCGATGGCCCCCGCCGTGGTGTAACGCCCTTCCGGGCGCAGGATGCGCAGCAGGTCATTGAAATGCGGGCCCGCCACCAGGTCGGCGACCACGTCGATGGCCTCGCCACCCGTGGCTTCATCCACCGCCGCCACCCAGTCCTCGGCGGCACGATCAACAACGGCTTCAGCACCGATGGCCTTCAGGGCATCGGCCTTGTCGGCGCGGGTCACGGCATACGGAATGGCGCCACGGGCACGGCACAGCTGGACGATGCCGGAGCCCACACCGCCGGACGCACCCGTGACGAGTACCCGCTCGCCGGCCTGCACACCGGCGCGCTCGAGCATGTGCTCGCCGGTCAGGTAGGCGCAGCAGAAGGTGGCGAGCTCGGCATCCGAGAGATCGGTCTCGACGGCATGGGCGTTCTCGGCGGGCACGCACTGATACTCGGCGTAGCCGCCGTCACGGCCGTGGCCGATGTAATCGATGTCCGCCAGACTGTCGTCATCGCGATTGTAAAGACTGAAATCGACGACAACGCGCTCACCGACGCGGACCTCGGGTACACCCTCACCCACCGCCACGATCACGCCCACACTGTCGGTACCCTGGATGCGCGGGAACGTCAGCGTCGAGCGCCCGCGCCGCCAGGTGGAGACCGCCTGCGGATCGGTGTCGCTGCCGTAGGCGCCCTCGCGCACCCAGACATCGGTGTTGTTCATGCCGCAGGCGTGGACCTCCAGCAACACCTCGCCGGGGCCCGGCTCGGGGACCGGGACATCGGTGCGGTAATCAAGGGCGTCCAGCCCGCCATGGCGGGTGAGCAGGACGGCGGCCATGGTCTCGGGTACGACTGTCGGCTTCACGGTCTCTCGCTGATTGAGTGATACAGGCCACCACATTAGTGGGGCTTGAAGCGTTCTCTCAACCCCCCGGTTCAGGCCATCATGAAGACAACGTCATTGAAGTCGCCGTCATAGCCGGAATCCACACCCTCGATGAGATCCTCGTACCCGTAGAGGTCATCACCGAACGGCACCATCTGGGTCTTGCCCCCCTCGTTGGCCTCGGAGATCGAGAACATCGGCGTGTCATTGCCTCCGGGGCCCGCCACCATCAGCAATGCGGCATAGTAGGTGTCCGCCTCGAAGACAAAGCCCCCCGAAAGATCCCGCGTTCCCGATCCCAGATCGAGCAGTTTCCCGGCCTGCCCGTTGATATCCACCAGACTGGCGAGGGCCAGATCGGTATAGTCCGCGTCGCCGGGCCTGGAAAACCCGCCGGTCGGGCGCGCGATGGCATTGTTCGGCCCCTCCAGTTCAAAGAACCCGAGCTCCGCCTGACGACTCGCAACCCCCTGTACCGAGACGTTGACCGTGGCGTCGGCCTCGCTCAGCCAGAGCCCCGCGCTGGCGAACTGCAGACTGCCATCCGTCGAGTAGACCGGATCATCACTGCCCTCGTCGGCCCGCTGCCACTGGGTGATCTCACCCACCAGCGCCTGTCCTTCCGACAGATCCGAGAGACCACGGATCTCGCCGTCACCCGGCTTGAAGACCGTCGCCCGGGCAACGGATTCATCCAGCATCTGGCCCCAGTTGTAGAGATTGACTCCGATCTGCTCGGCGCCATAGTCCACCATCGGACCGATATCGCCGATCCGGGAATCCGACACACGAGCGATCTCGATCGCCGTATCGACTGTTGGGCCATCCGATGCCCCGGTGTAGATGATCTTCTTGTAGTACTCCTGCGGACCGGACAGACGGATCGGCACCTTGAGATCACCGACCCCCGTGAACGTCACGGCCTCATCACCAGAGTCCTGCGCCGCGCCGACCGTAAATTCATAGGGGGCGTTCTTATCCGAGGGCCTGACGACGAAAGCGATGTCCCTCTCGCCCAGCGTATCGGCATCATTGGGGGAATCCGGGAGAACAGGCAGCTCGAAGTAGGACTGATAGGTATTGCCCGGATCGATGGCGAAATTGATCACATCGGCATAACCCATCAGAAGCGGGTTATCCTTCGAGTGGATGCCGGCCACATTCGGCACGAAAGCGTGATTGTCGGCTCGAAGGGTCAGATCATAGACATACTGGATCTGATCATCGGCGAATACAGTGATCTCTCCGACATCCGCCAGCGTCTTGTTACCGAGAATTTCCCGCTGGTCATCGGGAAGCCCGAGTCTGTCTATGCTGAAATCATAGAAAACGGCGGGCGCCGGCTCCTCGAAGGGGACGGTGATGACGTATCCATCAAAGATGATCCCGAAGGTCCCGGGCTCGAGCACCGCAAACTCGAAGATCAGGTTCACGTCCTTGAGCTGGATGTCGCTGAGCTGCGCGGAATCCAGCGAATAGACCACGTTATCCTCGATCCCGCTGTCCTGCAGGAATCGATCTGCATCCAGCAGGGCATTCAGCTGTCCACCCTGCTTGGCTTCGATCAGGCCATAGGCCACCTCGGGGCTCACGGAATCCCCGTAGACACTGCTGGGAATGACCACCGAGCTGGCGGTCTGTACCTTCTCAACCAGCGTGCTCCAGGCCGTTTCCGCCTCGAATCGCGGCGCCGCCTGCTTGTATCCGGCGATGAACTGCTCCATCTCGCCGGGACTGCGCGGAGCCAGCGGGATCGTGACCGTCAATCCGGAGCTGCCGAAGCGCTCAAACCCCTCCGCCGGATCAAAGCCGTTCGCCGTTGCCAGGATCGTCTGATCGAGTTGCTGGATGATGGCGTCCGAAGTGGCCTTCAATGCCTCCGAGCCGCCGACCGTCTGCTTTGCGATCAGGGCCACGACACCCATGTCCTGCAGGAAGTCATACCCTGCATCCGCATCGTACTTGGTCCCGTAGAAGACAAGATTGCTCATGAATGCGCTGACGTATTCGTCAGACATCGCATTGAAATGCGTCACGAAGTCGGCAAGCTCGGCGACCAGTCCGTCCAGTTTTGCCGTATCCGTGAGCGAGAGCGACGACGCGCCAGCCCGATTGGGATCCTCGGCCGGGTATTTCCCCTGGTAGTTCTGGACAAACGTCAGCCCCAGATCCTTTGATGGATCCGCGGTTGTGCCGGAGAAATTCGACAGCGTGTCGAAATACTCGTAACCGGTACCCGGGATGGTCGGCTGGGAGGCAACGATATACCGCGCATCCGGGGCCAACTCATAAACAGTTTCGATATTGGCCATCAGGCATTCATCGAACGCAAGCAATCCCAATCCACTGGCGTTGGTCAGGTTGTTGATTGAATCCGACAGCTCCGGAACCGAAAGCGCAGAAAATTCGGGATCATTGTCATAGTCCGGCCCGTCGGTATTGAAACCGATCAGGAACGAACCACCGTGGTTGGACATGATCAGCGCATCGAGCGCATCGTCACCGAGAATGCTCAGCGCATCAGTGAAGGCGTTATCAACTGTCGCGATCTTTCCGGTATTCTGCTCGACCTTTTCGCCGTCGAAAGACGTGCTGATCGGCGTCGTCGCCAGGAGGTCATCGGTGATCTCTTCCGGCACGGCATAGGCGCTCTGCTCGAGCAGGGCGACGCCGGTGCCCGACCAGGGGGCCTGAGCCCCGTCACCGGTGGCGTAGGAATCAGAACGCTCGGTATCCCTGGCCTGGTCGTAGAAGCTGACAACGTTGAAGGCCGCTGAAGGGAAATTCGTCGCGTTCTGTTTCAGGGCGAACTCGATCTCGACAAGATTGCCCTTGATCGGCTCGGACAGATTCACGGCCGTGTCGTATTTGAGGATGTTGTACATCTCGGCTCCAGAAAGAGCGATTGATCGCCCAGTACGAAGCCAGAATAAAATAACAGAACCCGGGGGCTGTCAACGCTCTCGGAAACCGGCTATCCCACCCGGCCCCTTCGCGCCCGGAAGAATTCACGCAGAAGTGATGCGCAACGCTCGGCATCCACGCCACCCTGAACCTCGAGTCGGTGATTGTGGGTGGGATCGGCATGCAGGGCCAGAGCGCCGCCACAAGCACCGGTCTTGGGGTCACTCGCGCCGAAAACGACACGATCGACCCGCGCGTGGATCATGGCGCCCACGCACATCGGGCAGGGCTCGAGGGTCACAACCATCGTGGTCCCGGGAAGCCGATACGCACCCAAGCGCTCTCCCGCGTCGCGCAACGCCTTGATCTCGGCATGCGCCGTCGGGTCGTGTGAGGCAATGGGCTGATTCCAGCCCTCGCCGATAATCTCATTCCCGCGCACCAGCACGGCACCAACGGGCACCTCACCGGCGGCGCCGGCCCGCTCCGCCAGTGCGATGGCGCGCTGCATATAAACCGAGGGATCTAATGGTCCTGCCATGATGGGCAAGCATAGCAAAGCGCCAGCTTACCCCGCGTGGAATATTCTGGTTTAATCTGGCCGAAACTCAGCGTTGGGAAACCCATGATGATCCAGAAAATGAAATTCGGCCGGCTCATGCAACTCGGCCTGATTGCCGGCTCACTGGCATTCGCCACGACAGCCCCGGCCAGCGATTCCGACAAAGCGGTCGGGATGCATGCCTCGAAGTACGAGGCCTATGTCGACTGGCTCGGCTCACTCGACACCAGCCCCGAGCCCTACGCCGACTCCATCCAGGCGCTGCGCGATCTGATCGATTCCGACCCGGGCATCCGCATCAACATGAACCGGATGATCGAGCAGGTGCCGGAGGCTTACCGGCCCGCGCGTGATGTGGACGAGTTGCTTGGCATCATGAACGGCATCATCGACAAGGCACCGGAGTATGGAGCGCCCAGTCATTTTCCAATGTCCGCGCTTTTCGTGCAGATGATGTACACGCCCGCCGGCGAGTATCTGCTCACCAACCGCGAGCTGAACGTGGCCCTGAAAGGCGTTCTTGATGAGTGGAAGGCCTTTCTCGATTCACCGGACTCGGTTTACGTGATCAATCGCGAGGATGGCTGGCTGACCCCGGAATCCTACAAAGAGAATGATCTCGACTCGTTCATCATTCCCGACGCGGACGACCCGCACGGCGGATTCGAATCGTTCAACGCCTTCTTCCACAAGCGGATCAAGCCCGAGCTTCGCCCGGTCGCCGCGCCGGGCGACGATAGCGTTGTCGTCCTGCCAAGCGATGGCACCATCTACAAGATCGAACCCGATGCCCAGCGCACTGCGAGGTACTGGATCAAGAGCGAGCCGTATTCCCTCGAGGCCATGCTCGACGGCAGCTCGTACACGGATGATTTCGTGGGCGGCACGATCGTCCAGACCTTCCTCAGCGGCAACAACTACCACCGCTTCAACAGCCCCGTCAGCGGCGAGGTCGTGGAGGCCCGCGTGATTGACGGATTCATGTTCAGCGAGCTGCGGGTTCTCGGCTTCGATGGCGATGCCGGCATCAAATCGCAGGGCTATGACGCCTCGGTGAACACCCGTGGACTGGTCATCATCAAGGCGGATGACGCGGCTATCGGCCATGTGGCCTTTTCACCCATCGGCATCACGGAGATTTCATCGATCACGCTGGGTGTCGAGGTCGGTGACCGTGTCGAGAAAGGCGATGAACTGGGCTTCTTCAGCTACGGCGGATCGACCGTAACAACGCTGTTCGAGCCCGATGCGGTTGAGCTTGACTCATCGATCAAGGAGAAGGCGAAGGTCGAGGCGAACGCACGTTTCGCAAAGGCGCGGTAATCTCTGTTGGCTTGCCCTCCGCGCCCATCGGGAACGGAGGGTTAGCCCCGGGCGCCTACCTCGCGGGCATCGCGATCATAGCGAGCGAGTGCTTCCTCCCAGCTCGGGCGGTCGTCGCTCTCAAAGCCCAGAACCCTGCCGGTCGCAATCTGGCTGAAGACTTTCATCGCCCTGCGGTGCGCTTTGCCACGACGATAGGCCATCATGTCTTCCTTGCTTGTCCAGACCGTCAGCGTGTGATGCGTACCATGACGGACTTTGGTCGATACAAACTGGAGCCCAGGAGCCCTTTTGGCGGCCTGCAACGCCGGGACCGCCAACACCCAGAAGCGGAACCAGCCAACGATTCCGTTTGTTTTCAAACCGGTGACGGACACATACATCGGTTTTCGTCCTTTATGACGGCCGCGCTATTCCCACTCGATCGTCGCCGGCGGCTTGCCGGAGATGTCATAAACCACCCGTGAGATGCCCTCGATCTCGTTGATGATCCGGCGTGAGACGTGGTCGAGGAAATCGTAGGGCAGATGCGCCCAGCGCGCGGTCATGAAATCGATGGTCTCCACCGCGCGTAACGCCACCACCCATTCATAGCGCCGGCCATCGCCGGTCACACCCACGGATCTCACCGGCAGAAACACGGCAAAGGCCTGGCTGGTCTTCTCGTACCAGCCGCTGGCGCGGAGCTCCTCGATGAAGATGGCATCGGCCTGTCGCAGGCAGTCGGCATATTCCTTGTGGATTGCGCCGAGGATGCGCACCCCCAGTCCCGGCCCGGGGAAGGGGTGACGATGGATCATCTCCGCGGGGAGCCCGAGCTCCAGACCGATCCGGCGCACCTCGTCCTTGAAGAGCTCGCGCAGAGGCTCGAGGAGCTTCAGGTTCATGCGCTCCGGCAGCCCGCCGACGTTGTGATGGGACTTGATGACATGGGCCTTGCCGGTGCTGGCCCCGGCCGATTCGATGACATCCGGATAAATCGTGCCCTGGGCGAGCCATTGGATGTTGTCGAGCTTGCTGGCCTCCTCGTCGAAGACCTCGATAAAGGTCCGGCCGATGATCTTGCGCTTGGCCTCCGGGTCGGCCTCCCCCGCCAGCGTGCCGAGGAAGCGGTCCTCGGCATCCACGCGAATCACGCGAATGCCCATGTGACGCGCGAACGTCTGCATGACCTCGTCGCCCTCGGCGAGCCGTAGCAACCCGTTATCAACGAAGACGCAGGTGAGCTGATCGCCAATCGCCTTGTGCAGCAGCGCCGCGACCACTGATGAATCGACGCCGCCGGAGAGGCCCAGCAGGACGTTCTCGTCACCCACGGCCTCGCGGACCCGAGCCACCAGATCCTCGATGATGTTGCCGGCGGTCCAGTCACCCTGACAAGCGCATACTTCGTGGACAAAACGCGCCAGTATCCGCTGCCCCTGCCGGGTATGCGTCACCTCCGGGTGGAACTGCAGCCCGTACAGACCGCGGGCATCATCGCCAATGCCGGCAATGGGCGCTGATGGTGTACTGGCGATGACCTTGAAGCCGTCGGGCAGCTCGGCCACGCGGTCGCCATGGCTCATCCATACATCGAGCAGGCCGTGACCCTCTGCGTTCGTACGGTCCTCGATATCTCGCAGTAGCACGGAATGGCCGCGGGCCCGCACCTCCGCATAGCCGAACTCCTTGGTGGACGAGGCCTCGACGACGCCGCCCAGCTGATGGGCCAGCGCCTGCATCCCGTAGCAGATTCCCAGCACCGGAACCCCGGCCTCGAGAACCGCATCATCAACCCGCGGGGTCTGCTCGCGATCCTCGTGGACCGATTCCGGCCCGCCGGAGAGGATAATGCCGCGGGGAGCAAAGTCGTGGATGGCCGCGGCATCGACGTCCCAGGGACGGATTTCGCAATAGACGCCCGCCTCGCGGACGCGTCGGGCAATGAGCTGGGTGTACTGCGAGCCGAAATCCAGAATGAGGATGCGCTCGGCATGGATGTCCTGGGTCATGCGCTCAGTCGCTGCGGTAGTTGGGCGCTTCCTTGGTGATGCTCACGTCGTGGACGTGGCCCTCGCGGACGCCGGAGTTGGTGATACGGGCGAACCTGGCCCGCGAGCGGAATTCATCGATATCGCGACAGCCGCAGTAGCCCATGCTGGCCCGCAGCCCGCCGAGCAGCTGATGGACAATGACATTCATGGGGCCCTTGTAGGGCACCCGGCCCTCGATCCCCTCAGGCACCAGCTTGTCGACATTGCCGGCGTTCTCCTGGAAGTACCGGTCGGACGAGCCCTGGCTGCTGGACATGGCGCCGATCGAGCCCATGCCGCGATAGGACTTGTAGCTTCGACCCTGGTAGAGCTCGACTTCGCCGGGCGCTTCCTCGGTGCCGGCGAACATGCTGCCCAT
>CAJXND010000047.1 GCA_913056385.1 uncultured Ectothiorhodospiraceae bacterium | reverse complement strand
GGCATGCCGGCCTCCAAGAGGAACCCTATGAGCCAGGAAACGACGCCGATCAGCGGATCGGTGACGCCGGTTCTGCCGCTGCGTGACGTGGTGGTGTACCCGCACATGGTCATACCGCTTTTTGTCGGCCGGGAAAAATCCATTCAGGCGCTCGAGGCGGCGATGGCCGAGGACAAGCGCATCCTGTTGGTGGCCCAGCACAGCGCCGAAGTGGATGAGCCGACCGCGGACCATCTCTACGACGTCGGCACCGTCGCCAACATCCTGCAGATGCTCAAACTCCCGGACGGTACCGTCAAGGTGCTGGTGGAGGGGGCGGAGCGGGCCCGTGTTGAAGGCCTGGATGATGCCGGTGAGTACTTTACGGCGCATGCTGTCGCGGTTCCGGACGAGGCCGTGGACGGCGACCCGGAAGTGGAGGTGATGACCCGATCGCTGCTTTCGTTGTTCGAGCAGTACGTCAAGCTCAACAAGAAGGTGCCGCCCGAGATCCTCTCGTCTCTGCAGGGCATCGAAGAACCCGGTCGGCTCGCCGATACCATTGCTGCGCACATGAGCCTGAAGATCGACGAAAAGCAGACTGTGCTAGAGATCGATAACCCGGCTCGTCGCCTGGAGCACCTCATGGCGCTGATTGAGGGCGAGCTCGACATCCTGCAGGTGGAAAAGCGGATACGCGGGCGCGTCAAGCAGCAGATGGAGAAGTCGCAGCGCGAGTACTACCTGAACGAACAGATGAAGGCGATCCAGAAAGAGCTTGGCGAGCTCGAGGATGCCCCCAATGAGATCGAGGACCTCGAGCAGAAGATCGAGGCGGCCGGCATGTCGGAGGAGGCCCGGGAGAAGGCCGAACAGGAGCTGGGCAAGCTGCGCATGATGTCGCCGATGTCTGCCGAAGCCACGGTGGTGCGCAATTACCTGGAATGGATGCTGGCGCTGCCCTGGAAGAAGCGCAGCCGGGTTCGGCACGACCTGGAGCGGGCCGAAACGATCCTCGATACCGACCATTACGGGCTGGAGAAGGTCAAGGAGCGGATCCTCGAGTATCTCGCCGTTCAGCAGCGGGTTCGCAAGCTCAAGGGGCCCATTCTCTGCCTGGTGGGCCCGCCCGGCGTGGGCAAGACCTCGCTGGGTGAGTCGATCGCCCGCTCCATCAACCGCAAATTCGTGCGCATGTCGCTCGGCGGCGTGCGCGACGAGGCGGAAATCCGCGGGCATCGCCGGACCTATATCGGCTCGCTGCCGGGCAAGATCGTGCAGAAGCTCTCGAAGGTGGGGACGCGCAATCCGTTGTTCCTGCTTGACGAGATCGACAAGATGGCAATGGACTTCCGGGGCGATCCGGCGTCGGCGCTGCTCGAGGTCCTCGACCCCGAACAGAATGCCACCTTCAACGACCACTACCTGGAGGTGGACTTCGATCTCTCGGATGTCATGTTTGTCTGCACCGCCAACACCATGGACATTCCGGGGCCGCTGCTGGACCGGATGGAGGTGATCCGGCTGTCCGGCTACACCGAGGAAGAGAAGGTCAATATCGCGCGCAACTACCTGTTGCCCAAGCAGATCAAGGCAAACGGCTTGAAACCCGGCGAGCTGGAGGTCAGCGATAACGCGCTGCGCGACATCGCCCGCTACTACACCCGCGAGGCGGGTGTGCGGAATCTCGAGCGCGAGGCGGCGAAGATCGCCCGCCGGGTGGTCAAGGAGGTGCTGATCAAGCCCCGCGACAAGGCGGTTCAGGTCAGCACGCAGAACCTCGACAAGTACCTCGGCGTCCGTCGCCATCGATACGGAGTGGCTGAGTCCACCGACCAGGTGGGCCGGGTCACCGGACTGGCGTGGACTGAGGTGGGTGGCGAGCTTCTCACCATCGAGAGCGCCGTGGTGCCCGGCAAGGGCCGGATGCAGAACACCGGTCAGCTCGGCGATGTCATGAAGGAATCGATCCATGCCGCCCTCACCGTGGTGCGCAGCCGTGCGCGGGCCCTTGGCATCGATCCGGAATTCCATCAGAGCCACGACATCCACATCCATGTGCCCGAGGGCGCCATCCCGAAGGACGGGCCGAGTGCCGGCACGGGTATGTGCACTGCGCTGGTCTCGGCGCTGACCGGGATTCCGGTCTCCGCCAGCGTGGCCATGACCGGCGAGATTACCCTTCGCGGCGAGGTGCTGCCCATTGGCGGGCTCAAGGAGAAACTGCTGGCGGCATTGCGCGGTGGTATCCGCACCGTGCTGATCCCGGAGGACAATCGAAAGGATCTTGCGGAGATCTCCCGTGATATCAAGGGCAAACTTGATATTCGCATGGTCCAGTGGATTGACCAGGTGCTGGAGGTGTCCCTGACATCTTCACCAGTGCCGCTGCCCGAATCCGGGGAGGCGGTTACGGAGGCCACATCGAAGGGCGAGGCGGGCGCCGAGTCGGTCCGTCCGCACTGAATCGCGGCATGGGCATGAAATCTGGGTCTTTTGTTTGACAGTGGTCCACGGCCATTGCTATACCCGTGATGCGGATCGTTTCAGGAGGCCTGGGCAACTGGCCGGGCACGGGCACACGATCATTGTCGGGGAGCCCTCCAGGCGATAGCATGCGGGAGATTCGTCTTCGTTGACGATGATCGAGAGAAAAACTTTCAAGGGGATCGATTAATGAACAAGTCTGAACTGATTGACGCCGTCGCCGAATCGGCCGGCCTGTCCAAGGCTGACGCCACCAAGGCCGTCGACGCCTTCGCGTCGACCGTCACCGACGCGCTGAAGCAGGGTGACCAGGTAACGCTGGTCGGATTTGGCACTTTCACGGTCCGCGAGCGTGCTGCGCGCACCGGGCGCAACCCGCGGACGGGGGCATCAATCAACATCCCGGCCTCGAAAGTTCCGGGTTTCAAGGCTGGCAAAGCCCTGAAGGATTCGGTAAACTAAGCGCCGCTTTCCCGGGTGGTTAGCTCAGTTGGGAGAGCGTCGCCCTTACAAGGCGAATGTCGGGGGTTCGAACCCCTCACCACCCACCAGAATTGACAACGGAGCGGTAGTTCAGCTGGTTAGAATGCCGGCCTGTCACGCCGGAGGTCGCGGGTTCAAATCCCGTCCGCTCCGCCACTCATCCCATCATCAGGAAGGCGCCACCGGCGCCTTTTTGTTTTCACGGTAAGCCAAACATGCTGCTAGCCATCAGAGACCGCACACGCGGCTGGATCGCCTACCTGATCGTTGCCCTGCTGGTTGTCCCCTTTGCGCTTTTCGGCCTGTACAACTACATCGGCAACGGCGGTGGTGAGCAAACCGTTGCCATGGTCGACGGCGAGGAGATCACGCGGGCGGCACTGGATCAGTCGTATCGCAGCCGTCAGGCCGATCTGCGTCGGATGTTGGGGGATCAGTTCGACCCCGGGCTGATTGATGCGGATCAGCTGCGCCGGCAGGTGCTCAATGAACTGCTCGAGCGCCAGCTTATCCTCAATCATGCCCGGGCATCGGGGATACAGGTGAGCGACGCCGATGTGTCGCGCTTCGTGCGCCAGCAGTCGTTTTTTCAGACCGACGGCGCGTTCTCGGTTGATCGCTATCGCCAGGTGCTTGGGCAGAACAACCTGACCCCGGAGCGCTATGAGGCACAGGTGCGCCAGGATCTCGCCACCCAGCTGGTGCGCCGGGCGGTTGAGAGCAGCGCCTACACAAGCGACCGCGAGCTTGACCGTGTGCTTGCCATTCAGCAGCAGGAGCGCGAGATCGGGTGGATTGCGGTGCCGTCGGCGGCGTTTGCCGATGATATCGCGCTTGATGATGCGGCCGTCGAGGCGTGGTTTGCCGACAATGGCGAGCGCTTCCGCCAGCCGGCGCGCGTGCAGCTTGCTGCCATTCAGCTGGATGCCGCCAGTCTGATGGAGGAAGTCGAGGTCAGTGACGAGGCCGTGCGCGAGCGCTATGCCGCCCGCGAGTCCGAGCAGACGCAGACCTCCGAGCGCGCTGTGCGGCATATCCTTGTGGAAGTGCCGAGCGATGCCGAGGACGCTGCAATCAACGCTGCGCGCCAGCAAATCAGCGCCGCGCGCGAGCGCATTCAGAGCGGCGAGTCCTTTGCCGAGGTGGCAGCCGATGTCTCGGACGACCCGGGGTCGGCCGCCAACGGCGGTGACCTGGGGCAGGTTGCACGGGGCGATTTGGTGCCTGCGTTCGCCGATGCCGCCTGGTCACTGGCGCCGGGCGAGCTCAGTGAGCCCGTGCGCACCCGCTTTGGCTGGCATTTGATCGAGGTCACCGACAGCGCCGAGGCCTCATTGGCGCCCTATGAGGAGCTGGCGCCGGCGCTGCGCCGCGAGATTGCCCGCGAGCGAGCCGAGCAGCTTGTCTTTGAGCGTGGCAATCAGCTCGAGACGCTGGCCTTTGAAAATCCCACCACGCTTGAGCCCGCGGCGCAGGCCATTGGTGTTGACGTGCAGCGCACTGACTGGATTCCGCGCGGTGGTACCGACTCCGGTATTGGCAGTGAGCCGGCGGTGCTCACGGCGGCCTTCAGCGATGAGCAGCTTGCCCGGCGTGAGAACAGCGATCTGCTAGAGCTGGGCGAAGATGCCTATGCCGTCATTCGGGTAACCCGGCATGAGCCTGCCCGTGTGCCCGAGCTTGCCGAGGTACGCGACGAAGTCACCGCGGCCTATCGCGATGCGCGGGCGAGCGAACTGGCGCGGGATACCGCAAGTGACATGGCGACCGCGCTTGCCAACGGCGCCGCCCTGGCCGACGCCGGCGCCAGCCTGCCAGCGGCGCGCGTGGAGGCGCCACGGCTGAGCGGTCGGAATAACCGCGACCTTCCTGGCGGTGTGCGTGAACGTGCCTTTCGCCTGTATCTGGCCGAAGGGGCTGAGCGGGTGACCGGCGTTGCCCGCCTGCCCAACGGATTTGCGGCTCTGCAGGTAACCGCGGTTCGAGATGGCGACCCGGATTCGGTTTCTGCCGAGCAGCGGCAGTCGCTTCGTGCCGGCATCAATCAGGTGGACGGTCAGACGGCGTTCAGATCGGTGATTGCGGCCCTGCGGGCCGATGCCGATATTCGTATCTACGAGGACCGTCTGTAGTAAAGGGGCTGCCCCGCCGCAAAGGGCGGGGCGGTGCAATCATTCCTGATCGAGCGCGCTGCCCGACAGAGCGATGGCATGGAAGCCCGCATCCACATGCACCAGCTCGCCGGTGATACCCGATGCGAGCTCGGAGCACAGGAAGGCGCTGGCGTTGCCCACTTCTTCAATGCCCACATTCCGCCGCAAGGGGGCGGAGGCCGCGTTGTAGTCCAGCATCTTGCGAAAGTCGCCGATGCCCGACGCCGCCAGCGTGCGGATCGGCCCTGCTGACACCGCATTCACGCGAATGCCCTCGGGCCCCAGGTCATGGGCCATGTAGCGCACCGATGCCTCGAGACTGGCCTTGGCCGGCCCCATCACGTTGTAGTTGGGCAGGGCGCGCTCGCCACCCAGATAGCTGAGCGTGAGCAAACTGCCATTCCGGCCCTTCATGAGCGGTCGTGCTCCACGTGCAAGGGCGACGAAGCTGTAGGCGCTGATGTCATGCGCCATCGCATAGCCCGCGCGCGTGGTATTGTCGACGAACGAGCCCTCGAGCTCCTCGCGCGGGGCAAACCCTACCGCGTGGACAACGATGTCGAGATGCCCCCAGGTCGTCTCGAGCTCGCTGAAGACCGCATCGATCTGGGCATCGTCGGTCACATCAAGCGGCAGGACCGGCCCACCGCCACAGGCGGCCGAGCACTGCTCGACGCGGCCCTTCAGTTTCTCGGTCTGATAGGTGAGCGCGATCTCGGCGCCTTCCCGGTGCATGGCCTCGGCCACGCCCCAGGCAATCGAGCGATTGCTGGCCACACCGACAATCAGTGCCTTTTTATTGGTCAGAAAACCCATGCGAACCCCTTTGCCCCTGAATGAATCCCGAGTACGTTACTCAAAAGCATTGAGGCGGCCAAGCGCCTGCCACCAACGCACAGCAAAAAGGGTAGCGGAAATGTCGCGATCATGCGTCCTGCAATGGGGCATTGCCATGGGTATTGCCATCGCTCTGGCCGGGCCTGCAGCCCCGGTAGTAGCCGCCGAGCACGCGCTCGCGCTGCATGGCGAGCCCAAGTACGGCCCCGACTTCGAGCATTTCGATTACGTCAATCCGCAGGCGCCAAAGGGCGGTACGCTCAAGCTGGCCAACGTGGCCGCGTCCACCTTTGACAGCCTGCACCCGTTTATCCTGCGCGGCACCCCGGTGCAGGGCATCGGGCTCGTGTACGACACCCTTACCGAGCGCTCGCTTGATGAGCCGTTCACCGAGTACGGCCTGGTGGCCCGGACCATCGCGGTCGCGCCGGACAACAGCCATGTCCGCTTTACGCTGCGCGAGCAGGCCCGCTTCCATGACGGTGAACCCATTACCGCGGACGATGTGGCCTGGACCTTTCGGCGTCTGCGCGATGACGGCCACCCCCAGTATCGGGCCTACTACCGCGACGTGGAGCGCGTGGAGGTGGTCGGGCCCCATGAGGTAGTGTTCCACTTTGCCACCACCGGCAATGCCGAATTACCGCTCATCATCGGCCAGCTGCCGGTCCTGCCGCGGCACTACTGGGCTGAGCGCGACTTTACCGCGACCACGCTTGAACCACCGCTTGGTAGCGGCCCCTATCGCATCGTTGAAGTGGATCAGGGTCGAAGGGTTGTCTATGAGCGCGTTGATGACTACTGGGCGGCGGATCTGCCACTAAAACGGGGGCGGCACAACGTTAACCGCATCAGCTATGACTACTATCGCGACGGGACCGTGGCGGTGCAGGCCCTGAAGGCTGGCGAGTACCACCTGCGTCAGGAAAACGTCGCCCGCAACTGGGCGACGGCCTATGATGTCCCGGCCGTTGATGCCGGGCTGTTGCGCCTGGAGGCGATCCCGCATGACCGCCCGGCCGGTATGCAGGGCTTTTTCTACAACACCCGCCGCGAGATATTTACCGATCCACGGGTCCGCGAGGCGCTCGCCTATGCGTTTGACTTTGAATGGACCAACCAGAACCTTTTCTACGGCGCCTACGAGCGTACCCGCAGCTACTACGAAAACTCCGAGCTTGCGGCGACCGGGCTGCCCTCGGACGCCGAGCTGGAAATCCTCGAGCCCTATCGCGACCAGCTACCCGAGCGGGTATTCACCCAGGCCTATGCGCCGCCGGATACCGCGGACAGCACATTGCGCGGCAACCTGCGGCGGGCCCTGACGCTGCTGCGCGAGGCCGGCTGGACGGTGCAGGATGGCGTGCTCACGCATACCGAATCGGGCCGCGAGATGGCCTTTGAGATCTTGCTGGTAAGCCCGGCGTTCGAGCGGGTGGTGCTGCCCTTTGCGCGCAATCTCGAGCGGCTTGGGGTGCAGGCCAGCGTGCGCACCGTTGACCCGACCCAGTATCAGAACCGGCTGGATAATTTTGACTTTGATCTGACGGTGCATGTGGCGCCGCAATCGCTCTCGCCCGGCAATGAACAGCGTGATTTCTGGAGCTGCGAGTCGGCCGACACGGGCGGTAGCCGCAACCTCGCCGGTGTATGCGATCCCGTGGTGGACGAGCTGGTCGACCGCATTATCGATGCACCGGATCGCAACGCCCTGATCAACCGCACGCGCGCCCTCGATCGCGTGTTGCAGTGGGGCTTCTATGCGATTCCCAACTGGTACATCGACCGCTTTCGGGTAGTGTACTGGGACCGCTTCGGGCGTCCGCCCGAGAATCCGCCTTATGGCCTTGCCACCGACACCTGGTGGGTGGATCCGGACAAGGCCCGACGCGTGGATAATCGCTGATCGCCCAGACCCACGGAGAATCCGCTGTTGTACGCCTACATTGCCCGGCGCCTTTTGTTGATGATCCCGACTCTGCTCGGGGTCTTGCTGATCAACTTCGTGATCGTGCAGTTCGCCCCTGGCGGGCCGGTCGAGCAGGTCATGGCCCAGGTGCAGGGTACGGCTGACTTCTCGACCACCCGGTTCTCGGGCGTGGCGGCCGACGAAGTGGCCGGGGAGAGCCGGGGTGGGCGTGGGCTCGATCCCGAGTTCATTGCCGAGCTCGAGGCACAGTTTGGTTTTGACCGCCCGGCGCACGAGCGCTTTTTCAAGATGGTGGCCGACTATGCGCGGTTCGACTTTGGCGAGAGCTTCTATCGCGATCAGACCGTGCTCGAGCTGATTGCCGACAAGCTCCCGGTCTCGGTCTCGCTGGGACTGTGGACGCTGTTGTTCACCTATCTCATATCGATCCCGCTCGGGATTCGCAAGGCGGTGCGGGACGGCTCGGCGTTTGATGTATGGAGCAGTGCCGTCGTTATCGTGGGCTACGCCATTCCCGGGTTTCTTTTTGCCATTCTGCTGATCGTGGTGTTCGCCGGCGGCAGCTATCTCGACTGGTTTCCGCTGCGCGGGCTGGTGTCTGATAACTGGGAGTCGCTCAGTTGGCCGCTGCGTGTCGTGGACTATCTCTGGCATCTGGTACTGCCCGTGCTCGCCATGGTGATCGGTGGTTTTGCCGGGCTCACGATGCTCACCAAGAACTCGTTTCTCGAAGAGATCAACAAGCAGTACGTCATGACCGCACGGGCCAAGGGGGTCACTGAGCGCCGTGTGCTCTACGGCCATGTCTTTCGCAATGCCATGCTGATCGTGATTGCCGGCTTTCCGGCGGCGTTTGTCGGCGTGCTCTTTACCGGCGCGCTGCTGATCGAGGTCATCTTCTCGCTCGATGGCCTGGGCCTGCTTGGCTTTCAGTCGGTGGTCAACCGCGACTATCCCGTGGTGTTTGGCAGTCTGTTTATCTTCACCCTGATCGGGCTGCTGCTGAACCTGCTGGGTGATCTGATGTATGTCGTGGTCGATCCGCGGATCGACTTCGAGGCGCGCGAGGGCTGAGCCGGCATGGGGGCACGCCTTAACCCGATCAACCAGCGCCGCTGGGCGCAGTTTCAGGCCAACCGCCGGGGCTGGTGGTCGTTATGGGTATTTCTGGTGCTGTTCACCCTGTCGCTGTGTGCGGAGTTCATCGCCAACGATCGGCCCCTTCTGGTGCACTACGACGGTGACTGGTATGTGCCGGTGCTGGTGAGTTATCCCGAGACCACGTTTGGCGGCGATTTCCCGACCGAGGCCGATTACCGCGATCCCTTCGTTGCCGAGTTGATCCAGGCGAAGGGATGGATGATCTGGCCGCTGATCCCCTACCACTACGACACCATCAACTACGCGAGCGAAGCGGCGGCTCCGGCGCCGCCGTCGGCCGCGAACTGGCTGGGGACCGACGACCAGGGCCGCGATGTGGTGGCCCGGTTGATCTATGGCTTTCGTATCTCGGTGTTGTTTGGACTGGCCCTGACCATCGCAAGCTCTCTGATTGGCGTGGCCGTGGGCGCGGTGCAGGGGTATTTCGGGGGGCGGGTTGATCTGCTGGGCCAGCGCTTCATCGAGATCTGGGGCGGGCTGCCGGTGCTCTATCTGCTGATCATCATGGCGGGCTTTGTGCAGCCCGGCTTCTGGTGGCTGCTGGGCATCATGCTGCTGTTCAGCTGGACGCAGCTGGTGGGGGTGGTGCGTGCGGAGTTCCTGCGGGTGCGCAACTTCGACTATGTCAGGGCGGCAAAGGCACTGGGCGTATCCGATGGCGTGATCATGGTGCGCCATGCACTGCCCAATGCCATGGTGGCCACCGTGACGTTTATGCCGTTCATTCTGACCGGCTCGATTACCACCCTGACCTCGCTTGATTTCCTTGGGTTTGGCCTGCCGCCGGGCTCGCCGTCGCTGGGTGAGCTGCTGGCGCAGGGCAAGGCCAACCTGCAGGCCCCCTGGCTGGGGCTCACGGCCTTTTTCAGCCTGGCGATCATGCTCTCGTTGCTCGTATTTATTGGCGAAGCGGCCCGCGACGCGTTCGACCCGCGCAAAACACTGGGAGGGCGGGGCGGATGACGCCGTTACTCGAGATCCGGGATCTCTCGATTGCCTTTGGTCACGGTGCGCATCGCACCACAGCCGTGGCTAACGTCAGCCTGACCCTGGGTGAGGGCGAGACGCTTGCCCTGGTGGGCGAGAGCGGCTCGGGGAAGTCGGTGACGGCGCTATCGATCCCGCAGCTGCTGCCCTATCCGCTAGCGAGCCACCCGACCGGCACGATTCACATCGCCGGCGAATCCCTGCTGGATGCCCCCGCTCCGCGCCTGCGGGCATTGCGGGGTGGCGCGCTTGGCATGGTGTTCCAGGAGCCGATGACCTCACTCAACCCCGTCCACACGCTGGAAAAGCAGATCGGTGAGACGCTGCGCATCCACCAGGGGCTTGGTGCGCAGGCCGCCCGCGACCGGATTGTGGAGCTACTCGAGCTGGTGCGCCTGCCCGAAGCGTCAAGTCGCCTCGGAGCCTTTCCGCATCAGCTCTCGGGCGGTCAGCGCCAGCGCGTGATGATTGCCATGGCCATCGCCAACAGCCCGCGGCTGTTGATTGCCGATGAGCCCACGACGGCGCTGGATGTCACGATACAGGCCGAGATTCTGGAACTGCTGGCGGATCTCAAGCGCCGGCTTGGCATGGCCATGCTGTTCATCAGTCATGACCTTGGGGTGGTGCGCCGGGTGGCGGATCAGGTCGCGGTCATGCAACACGGCCAGGTGGTCGAGCAGGGCAGCCTCGGGGCCGTCTTTGATACCCCGCAGCACCCGTATACGCGCATGCTGCTCGACGCCGAGCCCGAGGGCCGGCCCGCCGCGGTGGCCGATGAGCGCCCCGTTCTCGAGGCTGAGGACCTGCGGGTCTGGTTCCCCCGGCGGGGTGGTCTGCTCAAGCGCGTGGTGGGGCATCTCAAGGCGGTGGACGGGGTGAGCCTTGCCGTGCGCCCTGGTGAGACCCTGGGCGTGGTGGGCGAGAGTGGCTCCGGCAAGACCACGCTGGGCATGGCGCTCCTGCGGCTGCAAAGCGCACGCGGGGTCATTCGGTTTGCCGGACGGGATATCGCCACGCTGTCCAGGCGGCGGCTGCGGCCGCTGCGTCGCGAGCTGCAGGTGGTGTTTCAGGATCCATTCGGCAGTCTGAGCCCGCGGATGTCGGTGGCGCAGATTATTGCCGAGGGCCTTGCCGTTCACCGCATTGGCGATGGCGAGGCCGGACGCGAAGCGCTGGCGCGCGAGGCCCTTGCCGAGGTCGATCTTGACCCGGCTCTTGCCGAGCGCTTTCCTCACGAGCTCTCGGGCGGGCAGCGCCAGCGGGTGGCCGTGGCGCGCGCCATTGTCCTCAAACCCAGTGTCATCGTGCTGGATGAGCCCACCTCGGCCCTCGATCGCTCGGTGCAGGCGCGGCTGGTCGAGCTTCTGCGCACCCTCCAGGCCCGGCATGGGCTGGCCTATGTTTTTATCAGTCACGATCTCAAGGTGGTGCGGGCCATGAGCCATCGCACCCTGGTGATGCAGGCCGGACAGGTTGTCGAGGCCGGCAGCGCCGAGCAGATATTCACGGCGCCAACTCACCCCTACACCCAGCGCCTGCTGCAGGCGGCGCTCTAGGGTCTGTCACTGCTATCATTCGGCCATGGAAAACCCTGTCATTGCGCTCGTCGGCCGCCCCAATGTCGGCAAATCCACGCTGTTCAACCAGCTTACCCGCACGCGGGATGCGCTGGTGGCCGACTTTCCCGGTCTCACCCGCGATCGCCAATACGGCATTGGCCGGGTCGGGAGAGCGCCCTATGTGCTTGTTGATACCGGCGGGCTGGGTGAGCCCGATGACGTGACCTATCACCACATGCAGCGCCAGGCACTGCGGGCGCTGGATGAAGCCGATGCCATTCTCTTTCTGGTGGATGCCCGCACCGGGGTAACGCCGGGAGATGAGGCCCTGACTCGCGATTTGCGTCAGCGGGGCAAGCGCGTGTGGCTTGTCATGAACAAAATCGATGGTGTTGACCCCGATGTGGCAGCAGCCGACTTCCATGGCCTTGGCCTGGATACGCCCTGGCCCATTGCCGCCGTGCATGGCCGCGGGGTGCGGCGGCTCATCGACGAGGTGCTGGAGGGGCTGTTGCCGGCGGCGCCGGGCCGGGAATCGGCCCCGCAGCCGAATGCGGAGGCCGGCGACCCGGAGGAGGCCGGCAGTCGCGAGGCATCGGGTGACGCGCCGGAACCGCGTCCCATTGAGGTCGCGATCATTGGCCGCCCCAATGTCGGCAAGTCCACCCTGGTGAATCGTCTGATTGGCGAAGAGCGGGTGCTGGTCTATGACATGCCCGGTACCACACGCGATGCCATTCGCGTGCCGTTCGAGCGTGACGGGCGCGATTTCACGCTGATTGATACGGCCGGGGTGCGACGCCGCAGCCGGGTGCGCGAGGCGATCGAGAAGTTCAGCATTGTCAAAACCCTGCAGGCCATTGAGGGCGCGCAGGTGGTCATCATGGTGCTGGATGCCCGGCAGGAGATCTCCGAGCAGGACGCGCATCTGATTGGCCATGTCATCGAAGCGGGGCGGGGTCTTGTCCTGGCGGTTAACAAATGGGATGGGCTTGAGCCGGGGGCCCGTGACCGGATCCGGCGCGAGCTTGATGTTAAATTGGGGTTTCTGGACTTTACCCGGCCGCGGTTTATCTCTGCGCTGCATGGCACGGGTGTCGGCCGACTCCTTGAGGAGGTGGCGCGAGTGGATGAGGCGGGTCGGCGCGAGCTCGCCACACCTGAGCTTAACCGGATACTTGCCGAAGCCACCCAGGCTCATCAGCCCCCGCTGGTGCGCGGGCGCCGCATCAAACTGCGCTACGCCCACCAGGGTGGCCGCAATCCGCCCACGATTGTTGTCCACGGCAATCAGACCAGTGCCCTGCCGGGCGCCTATCGTCGCTACCTGGTCAATCGCTTTCGCCGCGAGCTGGGGCTATGGGGCACGCCCATCCGCCTCGAGCTGCGGACTGGTGATAACCCCTACGCCGGCCGCCGCAACACCCTCACTCCCCGCCAGCAGCGCAAGCGCGAGCGCATGATTCGGCGTCGCCGCTAGGTCGGCGCTACCCCCTTCCCGTCCTCCATCCTCCTCTCTCTC
>CAJXND010000046.1 GCA_913056385.1 uncultured Ectothiorhodospiraceae bacterium | reverse complement strand
CCCAGCACCGAGAGCATGCCCAGTGTCGGCACCAGCGGTGAGTAGCCGGAGATCATCTTGGCGTAGAGCCACTCCGGTAGCGTCTGGTCGACGCCGGTGGTGAAGAGCGAGAGCGGGAAGTTGCCCCAGCTCAGCAGAAAGGCGAACAGCCCGCCGGTGATCACGCCCGGGAGCAGCAGCGGAAAGGTCACTTCGCGCAGGATGGTCGGCGTGGAGGCGCCCATGTCCCGGGCCGCCTCCTCCAGCGAGCCATCGAAGGAGTAGGCGCGGATGGCGATGATCAGCGTCACGATGGGCGAGATCCACACCAGATGCGCGACGATCGCGGTCTTCCAGGTCGGCATGATGCCCGCGGTGTTGAACCACAGCAGGATGGCCAGACCCAGCACCGTCTGCGGAAAGAAGATCGGCAGCAGGATGAACTTCTGGAACAGCCGTCGGTAGCGCCACTGGTAGCGGGCGAAGGCCAGTGCGCCAAAGAACCCCACCACCACCGAGATGGCGGTGACCACCAGGGCGACGATCAGCGAGGTGGTGACCAGCTCCGAGACCGTGGCACTCCCCAGCGCCTCGCGGTACCAGTCAAGGGAATAACGCTGGATGGGGAAGGTCAGGTAGCGCGACTGGGCCACTGAGGCGAAGCCCACCGAGACCAGCGGCAGGTAGAGGAAAGCGATGATGAGCAGTCCGTAGAGGAACAGCCCGATCCGTGTCATGCGTGAGGGACCCATCAGCCGGCCCTCCCCATGATGCGGTCGAGGTCGATCCGGGACAGGCCGAAGATCGCCAGCGCGCCCACGATCAGGATCAGCACCATGGCCAGGGCCGAGCCGAGGGGCCAGTTCTGGCCATAGCTGAAGGCGCTCTCGATATCGTCGGCGATGACGATCACCTCCTGACCGCCCAGGAGCTTGGACTCCGCGAGGGCGCCGGCCGCCAGCACGAAACTGATCAGCGAGCCGACCAGAATGCCCGGTGAGGCGAGCGGCAGATCGATCTCGATGAACACCCGCCAGCGCGACGCGCCCAGGTCCATGGCGGCCTGGCGCGCGTCATCCGGCACCATGGCGATGCCCTGGGCGAGCGGGAAGAGCATGAACGGCAGGTAGACGTAAACGAGCCCCAGCACGATCACGGGGGCGTTGTAGAGCGCGCCGGAGAGCTCCAGGCCGAACCAGGCCTTCAGATACCCGTCGATCAGCCCGCCCTTCATCAGGGTCAGCACCCAGCCGAACAGGCGGATGTTCTCGGAGACGAACAGGGTGATCACCACGGCGAGGACCATGACCAGGGTGAAACGGTTGAAGACCTTGGCCATGCCGAAGGCGAGCGGCCAGCAGATGATGAAGAGCAGCAGGGTGGAGGCCGCCGCCAGGCCCAGCGACCAGGCGAGCGATGTCCAGTAGCCCTGCTCGATGACCTGGCCGTAGGCGGAGAAATCCGGCAGATGACCCAGGTCGAAGACATTGGGGGGCATGATCGAGAACCCGGCCACCACCCCCAGGGGGAAGATGAACGCCAGAAGCAGGACCACACCCATCGGAATGGCACTGAGGGCACCCATTCGGCGGTTGAGACTGTCCATCACGCCTCCGGGATCAGGTGAGTGTGCTCGACATCCCAGCCGAGCCTGACGGTGTCGCCGACCTCGCCGCGATAGCGGTTCTCACGCAGCTTCTCCACGGTCAGACGCGCGCCGCCCGCCACCTCGACGGCGTACTGCAGGCGCGAGCCGAGCGCGTATTCCTCGAGGAGCCGTCCCTGGACAACGAAATCGTTGCCCTCCGCGGCGTCCAGGAAACGCACGAACTCCGGGCGCACGATGACCGTGCCGGACTCCTCCGGCGGGAGCGTCAGCCCGGAGGCGGCGACACCCTCGCCCACCTCGACGGCGACGCCCTCGCTGCGCAGGCCACCATCGGCCAGGCCCCGCATGGGGAACATGTTGACCTCGCCCATGAACTCGGCGACGAAGCGACTCACCGGGCGGACGTAGATCCCCTCGGCATCGCCGACCTGCTCGAGCCGGCCATCGCGCATGATGGCGATGCGGTCGGACATCACCATCGCCTCTTCCAGGCTGTGGGTGATGTAGACGAAGGTCTTGCCGGTGCGCCGGTGCAGATCCTTGAGCTCTTTCTCCAGGGTCTTGCGCAGCCGGTAGTCCAGCGCCGAGAGGGGCTCGTCGAAGAACAGGATCTCCGGGTCGAAGGCGAGGGCCCGGGCCAGTGCGATGCGCTGGCGCTCACCGCCGGAGCACTGGGTGATGCGCTTGGCGTAGTAGGATTCCGGCAGCCGCAGCAGCTCAAGCAACTCCCGCGCCCGCCGGGCCCGCTCGTCCGGCGCGACGCCGCGGATCTTGAGCGGGAATTCGATGTTCTGCCCCACCGTGCGGTGGGGGAAAAGCGCCAGCGACTGGAACACCATGCAGGTGGGGCGCTGGTTGGCGGGGACGGGATCGATGCGCCGGTCGCGCAGCCAGATCTCGCCCTCGCTGGGGGTGTCCATGCCCACGAGCAGACGGATCAGGGTGGTCTTGCCGCTGCCGGAGGGGCCGACAATGGTCAGGAACTCGCCCTCGGCAATATCGAGGTCGATGCCCCGCAGGGCGGTGAAGTCGCCGAATCGCTTGATGACGCCCTGTAGACGGAGCGCGGGTTGCACGGACATAGGTAAAACTCATCCTCTCGCGGGCTGGCTGGGAGCTCCCGCTCTCCGGCGCGGCGGCGCCGCGCCGGAGAGCCCGATGCCGAACGGTGGACGTTCAGCCGCGCTTGGCAGCGCTGTAGGCCGTGTTGAGCTCGTTGTAGGACGGCACGACCTGGTAGTCGAGGGATCGGCTCATCTCCTCGTCCAGCGAGTCGTACTGAATGGCGTCCAGCTCGCGGGCGCTGAACCTGGCCATCACCGCGTCGTCGCCCATCTGTGCAACCGGGTTGTAGGTACCCTCGGAGAAGGCCACCGCATGGCAGATATCCGGTCGCTGCACGAACTCCAGGAACTCCGGCGCGAGGCTGGAGGGGTCCGGGTTGTTGACCACCGAAGTGAGCTCGACCCAGACGACACCGCCCTTGCCATCCACCGGGCCGGACTGCGGGGTGATCGCACGAATGTTGGTCGCGCCATCAAGCCGGGCCGGTGAGGCGGTATAGGTACCGCCGGTGAAGTAGGCGTCGATCTCGCCGTTGATGAGCGCCAGGTTCATCTGCACGAGATCGCCGGCGAGGAGTCGGGCGTTGCCGAAGATCTGCCCGGCCACCTTCTCGAACTGCTCCATATCGGCTCCGGCCACCGGGGCGAACGGATCGAGACCGGCCGTCAGGCACATGTGGATGATGTTCCAGTTCTGGTAGGTGAGCACGCCGTAGCGGCCCTGCATGGCGGGATCCAGGAACAGGTTCCAGCCCTCGTTCTCGGCGGTCTCGCGGCTGATGCGGTCGGTGTTGACGACGAACGAAAAGGGCCCGTAGCGCTGGGGCATGCCCAGCAGATCACCGTTTTCAGCGAATGACAGCGGATACGGCGGGTTGGAGAACTCCGGCAGCATGTTGTCGAAGTAAGGCATGAACCGCTCCTTGTCGAGCGGCCGGATCAGGCCCTCGGGATAGAGCTGGTCGCGTGCCCAGGGCTGGTTGACGTTGATCAGGTCCCAGACCCGCACCTCGCCGGCACGGAGCTTGTTGATCATGTCCGGGTCGGAGGTGCCACTCTCGGCACGAACCCGGGCCCCGGGGTGGTCGGAGCGGAAAGGCCCGAGTACCTGGTCGGTGTTGTAGCCCTCCCAGCAGAGGATGTTGAGTTCGTCATTGCGTGCCGCATGGGCCAGCCGGCCCATCGGCCCGAGCGCAAGCAGACCGGCTCCGGATGCCGTTCCGACGGTAAATTGTCGCCTTGTCAGTCGCATGGCTGCGTCCTCCAGTGTCGCCACGATGTGGCCGTGAGTGCCCTGTTGACATGAGTCAATTTCAGGCTATGGCGACTTTCCTGAAACATGCTTGACATGAATAAACCGGAATTTGACAGGCGGAATCAGGCATTTGGCGGTAATCGGCCGGAAACGTAGTGGTTTCGGGGACTCCTTCCTTGCAAGGGCAGTGCGAGTCTGGTAGACGATAGGGTCTGATTGAACAGCAGGTGTGCACGGCGCATCACGGCCGGGGGGCAATAATGGTTGATACCGCCACCGTGCACCGTCTCCGGCAGGTCCACGCGACGCCGGCCACGGTCCTCGCTTCGGCAACCACCGGGGTGATGGATCTGATCGAGCGGAATAAAGGTGACGTCGAGCGCATCCTTGGCGCGGTGCGGCTGCGCCCGGCGGATATAGCCGACCCCTACAACGAACTGATCCTTGCGCAGTTCTGTCGGCTGTTCGAGGAAGCCGCGCGCCAGACCGGCAACGATAACTTCGGCCTGCATTTCGGCGAATCCTTCCGGCCCCAGCATCTCGGCGTCATCGGTTATGCGGCGATCAGCTCGCCGACGCTGTACAGCGCCGTGCGCAACATGGAGTCGTTCTTTCCCGCCCACCAGGGACTGTCCAGCTTCGGGCTGATGCAGGACGGCGACATGCTCTGGTTGAGCTACGCCGTGTTCGATCCACACATCGAGCAGCGGCGTCAGGATGCCGAGTTATCGATGGGGATGTTCCTGAATATCTTCCGCCATGCCCTGGGCCACGACTGGGCCCCACTGGAAGTGCGCTTCGAGCATGAGGCCCCGGATGCGCCGCAGGACCATGAGCGCGTGTTCCGGGCGCCGGTCCGGTTTGGCCGGCGGACCAATGCCTTCGCGTTCCGGCGCCGGGACCTGGATGTGCGCATGCCCACACAGGATCCCTACCTCTTTTCGGTGATCGAGCCGTTCCTCCGCTCCCGGGTGGAGCTGACGCGCAAGCCGGAGGATTTCGCGAGCCGGGTGCGTAACCAGATCAAGCTCCACCTGGGGGACATCCCGCCCACGATCGGGGAGATGGCGAAGGTGTTCGGGATGTCGGACCAGTCATTCCAGCGCGAACTGCGCGACAGCGGCGTCACGTTCCAGGAACTGGTGACCGCCGCCCGCAAGGATCTGGCGCTGCATTACATGAACGACCCGAACATGCCGCTGACCGAGGTGGCGCACAGCCTGGGGTACTCGGAGCTCTCGGCCTTCTCGCGGGCCTTCCGGGGCTGGACGGGGATGAGTCCGCAACGGTACCGGCAGTCGCACTGAAAAAGCCGGCCCGGGGCGATGGTTTTCCATCGAGCCGGGCCGCGAAAGCCAACTGCAGTCAGTACTCAAGCGTCGAATCAGTCACCTTCTCAACCTGCTTGGTCCGGCGAGCCTCCTTGATGTCCTCCCACATGCCCTGCACGTGATCCGCCTCGGGCTTGAGATAACCCATGATGATCATCAGGGCCAGGGAGACAATGAGACCGTAGACGCCCTCACTCCAACCCAGACCGGCAATGAAGGCCGGTTTCGTGAGATAGAGGCCCATCGCCACGACCGTACCGGCGATGAAACCAATCAAGGCCCCTTCCTTGTTGGCCCGGCGCCAGTAGAGGCCCAGCAGGACCACCGGGAAGAGCATGATCATGCCCTGATAGGTCAGGAGTGCCCAGAAAATCAGCAGGCCTTCCTGCACCGCCGCGCCGGCCAGCGCCACGAACCCCATCACGACCACAGTCCACCGCGCGATCTTGAGTGCCATCTCACGGGAGATCCGGTTGTTGATGACCATCGAGACGTCGTTGGAGATCGCCGTCGACATGGCATTGAGGATGCCGCTGACCGTACCCAGGCTGGCTGCGGTGATCAGCACCACGAGCAGACCCAGCGGAATCGGGCCGGCCTGGGTGAAGAATGCCAGGAACGCTTCCTGCGGATTGGCGCGGAACTCCGGCAACGTATGGAGCCCGAGCCCGAGCAGCACGAACACGGCATAGAACACCGTACCCAGGATGGGGGTGAGCAGCGTGGACTGCTTGATGGTCTTGAGGCTGTCCGCGGCGAAGAGCTTGTTGTAGACCCAAGGCCACATAAAGCCTGCCAGCCCGCTGGTGACCACGATCGAGGTCCAGTAGGCGGTGGGCGGATCCCATGCCTCGCCCGGATACGTCAGGGCGGCCGGATACTCGGCGGCAACCGTGGCGATCAGCGGGCCAAAGCCATCGAAGTACGCATAAATCATCCACACCATGAGTCCGGTGCCGATGAAGAACATGTAGACACCCTGGAGGATGTTGGCGGTGATGACAGAGCGCATACCGCCCATCGACACGTAGAAGATGACGACGAACACCCCGAGGAACATGCCCCAGAAAGGGGAAATGGCCCCGTTGGTCGCGTAGCTCAGCACATATCCCTGGGTCCACCACTCCATGAGCAGCCAGGGCACGGAGAAGAGCGCCCCGGCAAGACCCGTAATGGCGCGCACCCAGCGACTGCGATAGCGGGCGCCAAGGAGCTCGCCCTGCGTCTCACAGTTGTATTTCTTGCCCCAGATATAGGTGCGTTCCGCGACCAGGTACATCACCACCAGCGTGATGATGGCGTAGGGCGTGACGTAATAGGCGATAAAGCCGAATCCAACGGCGAATCCCGCCCAGGCCGTGAACGAAGCACCGACATACCAGGTCGCCAGAACACCGAAGGTGATACCCACGGTTTGAATGGTATTACTGGCCGTCGCGTAATCATGGAACCCGCTGACGCCCAGCTGGTTTCGCGTGATATAGAGCAGCAGGCCGACAAAGGCCAGGATCATTAGAACCGGAATCATTTCAAATACCCCCAGACTCGGGCTTTATTACCCGTTTCACCTGATGTCCAGATCGCCGTTCTTTGCGTCGAGGGCATACCAGGCGAAAAACCCCGCGAACGACAGAAATGCCATGAACAGAACCCAGAATATGGAAAACGGCAAGCCCAGGACGAAAGGATCAATGCGATTCGCCCAATCGAAAGGGCCTGGCGCAGAAACCAGAATCGTTATTACGGTAAAATACAAAGCAAAGAATTTTGACGTTCCGTCCATTACAATGACCCCTTAACATTTCCCTGACTACGCGAACGGTTCGGGATTGAGGAAACGACGCACGACGTTATCCATCATCCTCGAGATATTATTGTCATAATTATTGTGCGAAAGACTGCCGCCAAAGGCGATTGAACTCGTCGAGAAGACCGCTCCGCCTTCCGCCGTTTCGAAAAAGACAATGTCTCCCTTGACCAGCGGACAATCCTCACCCCCTGTGCCGGGGAAATTGATGAGAATCTCCTCGGCAACCAGCTGGTAGCGATTGGTATGCCCTTCCGAGCTGGCGAGCACCAGCGTATTCGGTGGCGTGCCCAGCAGCGGATCCACATGGTCGACCTCCAGGCCGGCCGCACCGCCCCCGATCAAGCCGAAATCCCCCAGCTTTTCCGACTCGCCGATGCCCTCGAAGATGAACGCCGCGCGCTCATCGAAACTGTCGGGCTGGCGGACGTAGTACGACGAGATGTCGAATCCCTGGGCAACAAACCCGGTACCACATATCTCCTGGGGCGCGAGACCTTGGCGCCGCCAGAGGCCGCCGTATTCGCCCGTGAAACTGTGGTAGTACTCCCCCGGGTTGGCCGCCCATGCGCGGGTGCCACCCTCGGCACGACGCACCTCCATGAGGCCGGGCAGCGTCGAGTGATAGGCGACACGCCAGTACCAGACGTTCCCACCCATCGAGATCAGCCGGCCGCCGCGCTTCTTGAACGCGTCCACGGCGTCGCGCATCTGCTTCGACCAGTACTCCGAGTGGGTGCTGGTGATGATGACGCTGTAGGGTTCGAGGGCCTGCTCGCCGAATTCGTGGACGTCCTCGTCGCTCAGGTAGTCACACCCGAATCCGGATTCCTCGATCCAGTCGATGATGTGGGTGTCGGCGTTGAACTGCCAGAGTTTGGAGCCCGCCCCGCCGAGCCACATCCGGTACTTGGGCCGCATGTTCAGCACGGGTCGCAGCCGCGACGTGTAGCACACGCCCTCGCCATCCTTGTAGGTGTCGTAACAGGAGGCACCGAAATGGCGGTTTTCGTGAACGAACCGGTCGTTGCGGCCGAGAATGGAGACCTGATCGGTGAGCAGCTGGGCCAGCGGCGCATCCGTGGGCATGTGCTCGTTGGCGTAGGCCATGTAATCCGCCGTCGGCACCAGATAGACCATCCGGTTCCGGGTTGCACCCGGCTCGGCCCTGATGACGAAGGGCATGAAGTCTTCGTCATCCTCATAGGTCACATGCGCCGCATAGAGCCCGGAGCGCATCCCGTCAGGCACCGTCAGGCTGAAGGAGGTATCCCAGCCGGCGTCGTAGAGGCTGTCTTCATGGAAGTGCATGGCGCCGTACTGTTCCGGCGCATGCTGCCAATTCATCTCCTCGCCGGTCCAGTTGGCCCCGCGAACGGCTCGAACCGGCGTGTTGACGGTTCGACCGTGATGCTGACCGGGGCCCTGATCATGAATACGGTCGGTGCTTATCCCCTCGGAGAAATCCCAGGCCGCTACGACATCGGTACGCATATCGCCGGTGAGCTTGGGCGCCTCGCGCCAGCGGATACCGGACAGATCGGCGGCTGCAGACAGCAGACGCGGTCGATCGATCCGACCGTTGTAGAGGCGGCCGATCGGGCTTTCGCCAGCCGTCGGCAGGCCGCCGAAAACGCAGGGTGTGTGCTCGGTGATGTGCGGCGCCACGTCGACCGTTTCGGTGATGGTGCTGCTATCGTCGATCCGTGCGTAATGTTTGTGCGGGAGTTGATGGAGCGTCACGGTCGATGCGCGGCGATCATAGACCGCAGCCACCGAGTACCAGTGTCGGGACAGGAGCGGCTTGCCGGTGGACACCGTACTGCACTGGCGACCGTTGGAGAGCGTGACGGAAAGCGCGCCGTCCGCATCGAGGCCAAGCCAGACTCCGCTCTCGCTGCCTGCATTCCACAGTGCAACCAGGGCCTGCTCCCCGTCCCCGGGCAGCGTTGGCCAGACAATGGCCTGCAGTGTGAAGTCCGTCAGGCCGGCGAAACGCCGACTGCCGGGCACGATTGCATGACTGCCGGCGTGAACCAGCTGAGTCCTGCCCGCATGTTCCCCCTCGAAATCACAGGCAACGGCTTCTTCCTTGTAGCCCGGGCCTTCCGGATTCATGTCGCCGTGGATAAGACGAACGAGTCTGGCGCTGTAGCGGCCGGGCTTGAAGGTGCTGACCTTGAAATCGATGGATTCGCCGGGCGCCACACTGATCTTGTCGCTGTAGCCCGCGATCTTCTTTCCTTCCATCTGCATTACCGGTCTCCTGCGAATAATCCATGGTTATAGAACGGCGCCGTATCGAACGGACTTCATTCCAGGTCTTCGCCGAAATGAATCTTCCAGCGACGCTTGAATACTTCCCACTCGGCCTCCTCGACGGATTCAAAGACCCGGTCACTGACGATCTTCACCGGATCACCGCGTCGCCCGGAAAGCTGCCCCAGCCGCCATTTGCGGAATGGTTCGTCCTCGACGAGAACGAATTTCCCGGCCATCCCCTGACCGCGGAATAAAAAAAGGATGCGCTCCAGCTCGGGACTGTGATGCCCGATGGGCTGTCTGCGGAACTCCTCCGCCAGACTCCGATCCGGTTTTTCCATGCCGATTACCTCGCCGGTGTGGTTGTCACACCTTTGAAGCTAGCATCGGGCTCACGGATGGATTTGCCCGTCTCCGTACGAATATTTTTCTCTCCCGCTACATCGCGGGATATCCGCTGTTGATCGATAGAGTCGTCCGGAGTGGGTCAGGCGCGGATCTGGCGCGGCGTGCGATTGAAGTGGGCTCGGAACACGCGGGAGAAGTGCGACTGGCTGGTAAAGCCGCGACGGAAGGCAATCTGGGAGATCGAAAGGTGACGCTTGCGCGGGTCAGCGAGATCGGCATAACAGCGTTCGAGCCGCTTGTGCAGGACCGTTTGACAGAAAGTCATGCCGTGACGCGCGAAGAGCTTGTCGAGGTAGGTGCGCGAGATGGAGAAGGCCTCGGCCGTCGACTCGGGCCTGAGACGCTCGTCTTCGAGATTGTCGTTGATGTACTCCATGATCCGCTCGAACAACGCCTGGCCGCCCGCTGAACCATCCACGTCGGGAAGGCCGCTCTCCGCGTTGAGCAGGACAGACGCAAAACTGATGGCCTGGTCGCAGATCGGGGCGCCCACTCGCTGACGCTCATCCTCGTCCATGTGGGTGATCGAGAAGAGGAAAGAGCGGAACATCCGGGCCAGCGCCGGATTGTTGGGATAGCGACAGCTGATATGGTCCGAGGGGTCGCAGCCCAGCTCCGCAAGCGCGCCAGCGGGAATCTTTACCGTGATGTTGCGAAAGCCATCCGGGCAGGTGAGTTCATAGAACTCGGAGGTGCGCACGACGACATATCCGCCAGGCGAAACGGTCCCGTTCCGTCCGGCCTGCTCGTAGTAGAGCCTTCCCTGGAGCGGGAAGACCATGACAAAGCTGTCCTCGCAGTCTTGCCTGATCCGATGACGCGTACGCAGGACCCGCTGGCGATCGGAGAAGAACTCGGTGATGCTCAGACGATCGACTGGATACTCACGGATCAGTCCACGGAGGCCTTGCCGCCGATCGCTTTTGATCTCGAGCCGGTAGTAGACCTCCGACATGATCTGCTGCCAGCAAGACAGCTGTTTTGTCGGAGCAACGCCATCGATTCGGTGCAGATTGACCACCCGCGCAACCCTCGCCAAGCCCTTTTCAGGGATTCAGGAGCGTCGCCATCCCACCGGTGGGAGCGCATAGCCTTACACGCAGAGTCGGTAAGTCCCTTTCGGCAACCTTTATAGGGGATATAGATAAAGATGACGGATGTCAAATTTATGACAACCAGCCGGGCGGGAAGAATGGAGCTGGCGAGAGGATTCGAACCCCCGACCGGCTGATTACAAATCAGCTGCTCTACCAACTGAGCTACGCCAGCTTTTCTCGATACGCGAGAGCGAAGATTACCGGGCCCGGCGGCGCCGGGCAATCCATTCCACCGGAGCGCGGACCCGGTCAGGGCAGTACCGCCAGCCCCTCGAGCACCAGATCCGGGCGCAGGCGGACATCCATGTCGAGGTAGCGGGCAATGAGGGTGGCGTCGCCGCCGGTGAAGAGCGGCGTCGGGCGCTCGGGGGACTCGGCCATGCAGCGGCGGATGAGGCCCTGGAGGGCCATGGCCGTGCCATGCAGATGGCCGCTGGCGAGGGCTTCGCGGGTGTTGTTCGTGAGGAACGGCGTTTTCGTGGCGAGCGCCACGGTCGGGAGGCGCGGCGCGACGCTGGCGAGACCCGCCTGCTGGGCCGACAGCCCGGGGAGGATCAATCCGCCCTGATGCCGGCCCTGGCTGTCCACCACATCGAGCGTGATCGCACTGCCGCAGTCCACGATACAGGCCGGCAGGTAATTCGCCGCCCGCGCGCCCACCATGGCGAGCCAGCGGTCGGCGCCGAGCTGGGCGGGGTCGTCATAGGCGATTCGTATGCCACCACCGAGCGCCGGGGTCTGCAGCCACTGCGGGTTCAGGTGCCAGTGATCGGATGTCCATTGCTCGATGGAGGCGACGACATCGCCACCCGCTACGCTCACTCCGCGGATATGCTGCGGCGGCGCTCGGAGCCCGGCCCATTCGTCGAATAGTGCCGTGAGATGGTCATGACCCACGGCACGGGCCGCACCGCGGACATGACCATCCTCGGCCAGAATCCACTTGGTGCGGCTGTTGCCGACATCGATTAATAGATCGGTCATGGGGTTTGCGGTCCACCGAACATCAGAAACCCTATATGGTACGGCTTACAGCAAGGGAATGGACGGGACAAGGACCGCTATTCCCAGCCGCCTCGCACACGGCACTCCCCGCTCCATAGGATACGGAAGCCCTCCTCCGTTTCCAGCCGAAGGGCGCCCTCATCAGTCACGCCTTGCACGACACCCTGGCAGGTTTCACCATTGGCGTGCTCGATTGTGCATACGCGGCCGGCGAGCGCATCCCACGCCGGCCATTGCTCCGCCATGAGTGCCGAAACGGCGGCTGGTTCCAGGGAACCGGCCTCCAGCGCGGCTCTTGCTGCGGCGGCGACCAGAACCTCGCGCGCTGGCACGGCCCCGATATCCTCCAGCCCGATGGCCTCCCGGTCCGGAGGAAGATGCGCCCCCTCCGACGGCGTCTGAAGATTGAGACCAATCCCGATCACAAAGGACCGGCCTTCTGTCGCGTTGTCGATACTTTCAACAAGAATGCCGGCCAGTTTGGCGCCGTTGACGACAAGATCGTTCGGCCACTTGAGCCTTGGCCCCGTGATACCCAATGCCTCCAGGCCCTCACAGAGATAAATCCCCACCACCAGTGGCAGGGCGGGCGGAATCAATGTCCCCGGGAGCACTTTCCAGCCCACGCTGACGTAGAGACCGCCCGGCGGTGACGCCCAGCGACGCCCCCGTCGACCGCGGCCCCGTGTCTGTTCCTCCGCGGTCACCATCGTGGGCCGCTTGAGCTCCGCCCGCGCCAGCCAGGCACTTGTGCTGTCCACCCGGTCAAGGCACTCGACCGCCACATGCGCCCACTTGGGACCGAGGCGTTCGGCGATCGTTCGGGGGTTACTCGTCATCATGGAATTATCCGGTATTCCGGATCCGGAAAAAAGAAAACCCCCGCCGACAAAAGCCGACAGGGGTTTGGTGTAAGAACCTGGCGATGACCTACTTTCGCACCACAGCGAGGCGGCACTATCATCGGCGCTGCGCGGTTTCACTTCCGAGTTCGGAATGGGTTCGGGTGGTTCCCACGCGCTATTTTCGCCAGGCAAACCGGTCTACCGTCGTCGCGAATGAACGCGCCGGCGGCTCAGGAACGTTGTCGATGGCATGCAGGACCGATGCCATATAGTCCACTTGGGGTTATATGGCCAAGCCACACGGGCAATTAGTACTGGTTAGCTTCATGCATTACTGCACTTCCACACCCAGCCTATCAACGTAGTCGTCTTCTACGGCCCTTCAGGAGGATCAAGTCCTCGGGGAGATCTCATCTTGAGGTGGACTTCCCGCTTAGATGCTTTCAGCGGTTATC